>JAOPYU010000072.1 GCA_025964455.1 Thermoleophilia bacterium
GACGCGTACCTGTCGCCGATCCTGCGCGCGGCTCCCGGCTCCACGCACGGCTACGACGTCGCGGATCCGACGGAGCTCGATCCGCGGCTGGGGACCCGCGAGGAGTTCGAGGCGTTCAGCGACGCGCTGCGCGAACACGACATGGGGCTCGTGCTCGACATCGTGCCCAACCACATGGCGGCATCGGTGGCGAACCCGTGGTGGCGTGACGTGCTCGAGCGGGGCCAGGGGTCGCGCTACGCCGAGCACTTCGACATCGACTGGAGCGCGAACGGCGGCCGCCTGCTGCTGCCCGTGCTGGGTGGGCCACTCGAGGACGTGCTCGCCGCCCGGGAGCTGCGGGTGGAGGATGGCGAGCTCGCCTACTACGACCACCGCTGGCCGCTCGCTGCGGGCAGCGAGGAGCTCGGAGACATCGCCGCGGTCGTGGCGGCCCAGCACTACGAGCCTGCCGACTGGCGCGAGCAGGCACGTCGCCTCAACTACCGCCGCTTCTTCGACATCACCGACCTGGTGGGCGTGCGTGTGGAGCGGCCCGAGGTGTTCGACGACGTGCACCGCTTCGTGCTGGAGCTCGTGCGCGAGGGTCGCGTGTCGGGTATCCGCGTCGACCACGTGGACGGGCTGCACGATCCGCGCGGCTACCTCGAGCGTCTGCAGCGCGAGCTGCGCGCGGCGTCGGGCCGGGACGAGCCGTTCTACGTCGTGGTGGAGAAGATCCTCGCGCCGCACGAGGGGCTGCCGACGTCGTGGCCGATCGCCGGGACCACCGGGTACGAGTTCCTGGACGCGTGTGACGGGTTGTTCGTCGACGCCGACGGGGCCGAGCAGGTGCGTGAGCAGTACGCCGACGTCGCGGGGATGGCGCAGCACTTCGACGAGGTGGTGGCGCAGGCCAAGCTGCGCATCGTGCGCGAGTACTTCTGGGGCGAGCTGTCGCGGCTCGCGCGCCAGCTGGTCGCGGACGGCGACGAGGACGAGCTGCGCCGGGTGCGCGATGCAATCGCCGTGGTGACTGCCAAGCTGCAGGTGTACCGCACCTACGTGGATGCGCGCGGGCGAACCGCCGAGGACGAGCACGTGATCGACCGGGCGCTTGCCGAGGCGGCGGCCGAGCCGGGCGTGGATCCACTCGCGCTGGCGACCGTGGCGCGAGCACTGCGCGAGGACGGCGAGTTCACGATGCGGTGGCAGCAGTTCAGCGGGCCGGTCACCGCCAAGAGCGTGGAGGACACCGCCTTCTACCGCTACTACGCGGTACCCGCGCGCAACGAGGTCGGGGCGCACCCCTCGCACCCGGCGGCGGCAGCCGGCAGCTTCCACTGGCTGGCGAGCGAGCGTGCGCGCCAGTGGCCGGGCTCGATGAACGCCAGCTCGACCCACGACACCAAGCGCAGCGAGGACGTCCGCTCGCGGATGCTCGTGCTGACCGAGCGCCCCGAGGCGTGGACCTCGCAGGTCGAGCGCTGGCTCGACGCCTTCGAGGCGCCCGACCGCAACGACGGGTGGATGGTCGCCTCCACGGTGGTCGGAGCGTGGCCGCTCGACGAGCAGCGCCTCGCCGACTACGTGCGCAAGGCGGTGCGCGAGGAGAAGCTGCGCACGAGCTGGACCGACCCTGACGAGGCGTATGAAACGGCGATCCTCGCCTTCGCCGAACGGCTGCGCACGAGCGGCGAGGTCGAACCGGTCGTGGAGCGGATCGCGGAGCGAGGTCGGCGCAACTCGCTCGCCGCCACGGCGCTGCGGCTGTTCGCGCCCGGCCTGCCCGACATCTACCAGGGCACCGAGGTGGAGTTCCTCGCGCTCGTGGACCCCGACAACCGGCGGCCGGTGGACCACGGCGAGCTCGCGACGCTGCTCGACGGCCCGAAGTCGCCGGACAAGCTGCGCCTCGTGGCCGCATGCCTGCGCGCGCGTCGCGCCAACGCGCAGCTGTTCGCCGAGGGTGAGTACGTGCCGCTGCGCATCGAGCTGCAGGGCACGATCGGCTACGCGCGTCGCCTCGGTGATGCATGGGCGCTCGTCGCCGTACCGCTCCCGGGATTCGTGTCGGGCGCGACCGCGCGCATCCACCTGCCGGAGGGGGCGCCGGGCTCGTGGCGACACGTCGTCACGGGCGAGGAGGTCGCGCTCGACGAGGACTCGATGCCACGCCTCGTCGAACGATTCCCGGCCATCGTGCTGCTCGGTGGGAGCGCGACCAACCCGTAGTCGGGACAGTTTCGGGCAGAATCACCGTGACGCACGAACGACACGGGAAGCTGAGCACCATGGACACCATCGATCCGTCCGACATCCGCCGACGCCTGTCCGCCATCGCGGGCAACCTCGCGTACGGCTGGCGCCACGAGATGCGCACGCCCTTCGTGATGCTCGACGAGCCGGCATTCGACCGCGCGCACCACAGCCCGCGCGCGATGCTCGCCAAGGTCGGCGACGAGACGCTGCGCCGGGCCGCCGCCGACGGCGCCTACCAGGACGCGCTCGACCGGGCCGAGCGCGCGCTGCGCGAGGAGTCCTCTTCCAACGGCGGCTGGTGGTCCCCGCCCGAGGGCGACGGCACCGACATGCTGGTCGCGTACTTCTCCACCGAGTTCGGCGTGGACGAGAGCCTGCCGATCTACTCGGGCGGCCTCGGCGTGCTCGCCGGCGACCACCTGAAGGCATCGTCAGAGCTCGGCCTGCCGCTCGTCGGCATGGGCCTGCTCTACAAGCACGGCTACTTCCGCCAGGCGATCGACGACTTCGGCGCCCAGCAGGAGCGCTACCCGATCAACGACCCGGCGGACATGCCGCTCGCGCTCATGACCGATGCCAGCGGCCTGCCGCTGACGATCGAGGTCGACCTCGCCGGCGAGCCGGTGCGCGCCAAGGTGTGGCGCGCCCGCGTGGGTCGCGTGCGCCTCTACCTGCTCGACACCGACGTGGAGGGCAACTCCGCGTGGGGCCGTCGCGTCACCGACAGCCTCTATGGCGGCGATCGCGAGCAGCGCATCCGCCAGGAGATCCTGCTTGGCGTCGGCGGGGTCCGCGCGCTGCGCGCGCTCGGCCTGAATCCGACCGTGTGGCACATGAACGAGGGCCACGCGGCGTTCATGCAGTTCGAGCGCCTGCGCGAGCTGCGCTCCAAGGGCCTCGGCTTCGACGACGCGATCCAGCGCCTGCGCGCGAGCACGGTGTTCACGACCCACACGCCGGTGCCTGCGGGCAACGAGGTCTTCGACCCGGAGTTGGTGCGACGCTACCTCGGCGAATTTGTCGACCGCATGGGAGTCAATTTCGACGACCTGGAGCGCTTCGGCAGCTCGGAGTCCTGGGGCTTCGGCAT
This sequence comes from Thermoleophilia bacterium, assembly GCA_025964455.1. The sequence goes on from JAOPYU010000072.1 coordinate 3,332, forward strand.
GACGCCGTTCGCGCTGCGCACCGCGTCGTTCGCCAACGGTGTGTCGCGCCTGCACGGCGAGGTCTCCCGCGAGATGTGGGGCCGCGTCATCGACAACTCCAATGGTGAGGCGGCGCCGATCGGCCACATCACCAACGGCGTGCACGCGCGCACCTTCGTCAGCCACGAGCTGAGCGAGCTGCTGCGCGAGGCGGGCGTTCGCCCCGGCGCGCACCCGGACGAGCAGGCGTGGGAGCGCGTGCGCGACATCCCCGATGCCGACCTCTGGGCGGTGCGACGCAGCCGCAAGGAGCGACTGCTCGAGACCGGCGTGCGGCGCTTCCTGCGCCAGCCCGGCGCCAAGCCGGATGACTGGAAGTTCGACCCGGACATCCTCACGATCGGCTTCGCGCGGCGCTTCGCGACCTACAAGCGCGCAGGCCTGCTCTTCTCCGACCCGGATCGCCTCGCGGCGATGGTCGGCCACCCGGACCGCCCGATCCAGATCCTGCTCGCAGGCAAGGCGCACCCCGCCGACACCGGCGGCAAGGACCTGATCTCGCAGGTCGTCGCCTACAGCCGCGATCCGCGCTCGCAGGGACGCATCGCCTTCCTCGAGGACTACGAAATCGTGCTCGCGCGACGCCTCGTGCAGGGCGTCGACGTGTGGCTCAACACGCCGCGTCGCCCGATGGAGGCCTCTGGCACCAGCGGCATGAAGGCATCCCAGAACGGCGGCCTCAACGTCTCGATCCTCGACGGCTGGTGGGCGGAGGGCTACACGCCCGACACCGGCTTCGCGATCGGCGGCGAGTGGGTCGACAGCAACGACGCGATCCAGGACCAGGCCGACGCCGAGGCGCTCTTCACGGTGCTCGAGAACGAGGTCATCCCGACCTACTACGACCGCAACGAGCAGGGCATCTCGCCCCGCTGGATCCACATGATGAAGGAGTCCATCGCGACCCTCGGGCCGCAGTTCGACTCCTCGCGCATGGTCGCCGAGTACACCGACACCTACTACCTGCCCGCCCACCGCGGCGGTGTCAGCAAGGTCCTCGCCGCAGCCGGCTCCGGCTCCGACGCCTGACCCAGCTGCCAGCCGAGCCAACCCCCTCTCGAATGGCGCGATCGTGTCGTCCAACGACACGATCGCGCCATTCGACGTTCACACCCGCCACACCGGCGGCGCCCGCCCCGCCGCCGCTCCCCGCCGCCGCTCCCCCTCCCACTTGTCGCGCACCGGTTCGTCTCGGAAAACGTGATGCGCGACAAGTCGAGAGGGGGGCCACCACCGGATGCGCCTTTGCGATGCCTCGTGTCAGGCTTGCCTTACTCGCGGTGTCCTAGAGCGGCCGAACCGGCTCCCCGTCTTGCATCTTCGAGTACCATGCAAGACGCAATGAGCAGGCGCCCACTCCCCCGCGCGCCGCTCGTCCGAAGTCCCCAACCGCTCCAGGAGCTGGCATCCACATGGCCGACCTCGTCATCAAGAACCTGCACGTCGCCGTCGAGGGCAAGGAGATCCTCCGCGGGATCGACCTGACCATCCGACAGGGCGAGATCCACGCGCTCATGGGCCCGAACGGCTCCGGCAAGTCGACGCTCTCCTACGCGCTCATGGGTCACCCCAAGTACGAGATCACCGAAGGGTCGGTCACGTTCGACGGACAGGACCTGCTCGAGCTCGAGGTCGACGAGCGCGCGCGCCTCGGCCTGTTCCTCGCCTTCCAG
>JAOPYU010000117.1 GCA_025964455.1 Thermoleophilia bacterium
CCACGAGTGAGCCGAGACACCACGCGGTGACGATCGCACCCAGGCCCGGCTCGTTCACGCCGAACTCGACCGCGAGCGGCAGCTCCGCCGCAGTCACGAAGGCGAAGCACACGCACATGCCGGCCCAGCCCGCGACGAGCAGCCGCAGGATCGGATCGGCCGACAGCACGCGCATGCCTGCCATCGGACTCCGGTCCGAGCCTGCGATCGCAGCGTTGGGATCCGCCGCGCGCGCGGCGCTCCCGCCGACGCAGCCGCGGATGCCGATCACGAGTGCAGCCGCCACGACCGAGCTGGCCGCGTCGAGCAGGAAGGCAGCCTGCGCGCCCCACGCCGCCACCGCGAGCCCACCGAGCACGGGGCCCAGCATGTGGCCCGCCGTGCGCGCCATCCCGATCGTCGAGTTGGCGCGAGGCAGGTCCTGAGCCGGCACCAGGCCGCCGACCGCAGCGTCGAGCGCAGCACCGCACGTGCTCGCGGCGAAGGCGTGCACCGCGCACCACGCGAGCAGCGCGGGCATGGAGCCTGCCGTGGCCAGGCCGACGAGCGCACCAGCCACCGCGAGCTCCGAGACGATGATGACCCGTCGCCGGTCGAGGTGGTCACCGATCCAGCCGGCGAGCGGTGCGCCGATCGTCCGTGACGCGACCGCCGCGAGCAGCACGAGCGACGCCTGGCTCGCGCTCCCGGTCAGGTGCCAGGCGAGTGCGAGCAGCGCGATGTGGCCCGCCTCGGCTCCAGCCATGGAGATCCCGCGGCTGGATGCGAGCAGGCGCACGTCGCGGCGCCACGCAGGTGGTGGCGACCGGTCGGGCGATGGGCGTGATGATCGGAAGCGGCGAGTGAGCGCGCGCATGATGGAACCTCTGGAATGGTCGATGCGTCGCCGGCGCGTCGGGCGTGGACTCCGGCTGCGGAGTCACGTCGACGGCGGGTCGGACGCGTACTGGGATGGAGCAGACGCGCGGTCAGGGCGCGTCGGTACGGAAGGGCCGGGTGGCCGGTGACGCCGGTGTGGGCGTCAGTGGCGGTTGGGCGCGAGCCGCAGTCGTGCAGCGGGGAGGAGTACGTCCAGGCCACGCGGCACGAACCCGACGAGCACCCCGGCCGCCTGGGCCAGGTACTTCGGGGTCATGTCGGTCTGCGCGGTAGCCATGGAAACGTTCCTCTCGTGCCCCGTTCGGGGCGATGATGCACTGACGCGGCCCCGGAAGGTGCACGGGAGCCGCGATGGGAGTCACTGTAGCGTGGCCTCCGACGCCGAACAACCCCCCGGCTGCGACTGGCACGTTCGGGCCACCGGGGCGTTCCCTCCACGTATCGAATGGGTACCGAGCGAGGGATGCCTCCCGCCGTCGACTCCCGACAGAACGCCCAGCTGCTGCGTGCTTTGCGCGACATCGCTCCTGGGACACCGATCCGCGACGCCATCGATGACATCATCCGCGGCCGTACCGGCGCGCTCATCGTGCTCGCGGAGAAGGACGACGTCGATCCGGTGCTCTCGGGCGGGATCCGCATCGACATGGAGTTCTCGCCCAAGCACGTCTACGAGCTGGCGAAGATGGACGGCGCGATCGTGCTCGACCGCAGCGCCAAGCGCATCAAGTGGGCGAACGTCCAGCTGGTCCCCGATGCGGAGATCCCGTCGAGCGAGACCGGCACGCGCCACCGCAGCGCTGAGCGCACGGCGCGCCAGGTGAAGGCCCTCGTGGTCACGGTGAGCGCATCGCGCGACGTGGTCACGCTCTACCAGGGCGAGACCAGCTACCAGCTCGAGCCGATCCGGTCGCTGCTCATCAAGGCGAACCAGGCGCTCGCCACGCTCGAGACCTACCGCATGCGCCTCGACCAGGTCTCGCACCGACTGCTCTCGCGCGAGCTCGCGGGTTCCGCGACGCTGCTCGACGCGCTCGTGGTGATCCAGCGGGCCGAGATGGCGAAGCGGATGGTCGCCGAGATCGAGCGTCACCAGGTCGAGCTCGGGACGGAAGGGCGACTCACGGAGATGCAGCTGCGCGAGCTGTCGGTCGGGGTCAAGCCGGACCGCTCCGCGGTCGTCCGCGACTACATGATCGACACGAGCTCGGAGACGCACCGACGCGTGCTGGACCGACTCGGGCGCCTGAGCGGCGATCGACTGCTGCGGCTGGAGGACCTCGAGGTGCTGCTCGGCTACGAGCGCGAGGTCAACCCGATCGACACCGTCGTGGAGCCGCGCGGCTACCGAGTGCTGAGCCGGATCCCTGGGCTCTCGCAGGTTCTGGTGGAGCGGCTCGTGCAGCACTTCGGCGCGCTGAGCCACGTGCTGGCCGCGAGCCCACGCGAACTCGCGGTCGTGAGCGGCCTGGGACCGGTGCGCTCCCGCGAGGTCTACGACTCGCTGCGCCGCATGCAGGAGTACTTCTCGCTCCCGCAGCAGTCCCAGTCGCGCCAGTAGGCCGGCGCGGGTACCCATCCGGCACCGCAGCCTAGGGCTGCATGAGCAGGGAGACGAACTCCTCGTCGGCCTCGTGGTGCGCGCGGTCGGAGTACTGGGAGTCGGGCACGGTGTCGATCGTCGGTGACGGTGCCGGCACCGGCTCGGATGCCGCGGCGTTGGCCTCGGCGGGTGCATCCTCGACCTGCGCGGCGAGCGTCGTGGTCAGCGGCGTGCTGAGCGACGCGGCAGCGTTCGTCTCGACGCCGGCCTCGAATCGGCGGGCCGCCTCGAGCGCGCGGTCCTGTCCGAACGTCGGCACGGCTCGCCGGGTCGGACCCTCGAGCTGGGCGACGATGCGACGGGCGGGGGCCACCTTGTCCAGCTCGCGCACGGCATCCTCGAACTGGTGGAGGGCGGCCTGCATCGAGCGCGCGACCTCGCCGCGAACCGCCTCGAGCTTGTCCAGGCGCTGCTGGGACATGTCCACGTCGGTCTCGAAGCGCAGGAACATCTCGCGCGCCTCGTCACGGGCGTGCTGCATGATCGCGTTGGCCTCGGTGCAGACCCGGTCGATCAGCTGCAGGGAGCGCTCCTGGGCGTCGGCCTCGATCGTCTCGGCGCGCTGGCGGGCGAGCTGCTCGACCTCGGTGGCGCGCTGCCGGGCGCGTGCAACTTCGGTGTCCACGTACGACGCCCGGTCGTTCCAGTAGCGTAGCTCGGCGCGGGCGCGGGTCAGGTCGTGCCGGATCTCGCTCGTCTCGTGCTGGGAGTCGAGGAGCGCCTCGCGCAGCTCCACGGCCTCGTGCTCGAGGTCGTCGACGCGCAGCTCGAGTCGCGCGATCGCGTCGTCGACCAGGCCCGTGCGATATCCGCGCATGCCGCGTCGGAAGCGGCGGCCGGGAACGACCTCGGCTGGGTGTGCGTGCTCGGTACGGGTGCGCTCGGCCATGCGGAACCTGCCTGTCGATCGTGGGCGTCGTCCGCAGCACCACGTGCTCGGACGGCTCTGGAGATGTTCCCGACCACGACAGGAGGAAAACGCAGGATGTCGTGGGCGGCCACCGCAGGGTGCGCAGGCGGCCACCAAGGCGACTTCCCCCGTAGCGATCGGCGGTCCGGGGCGATGGTCAGGTGTAGTTCCTGCCAGCGTCCGGAGCATCGGCTCGGGAGGCCCCGTGTCGGGGTCGGTACCGTTTCAGAACCCTCTCGGGGGGAATCCTGATGTTGGCAGGTGGTTATCGGCTCGAGGTGCGTCAAGACCGCGCCCGTTCCGCTAGAATCCATATCCGTGCAACCAGGCTCTGACGACGCGACACCCCCGTCGCGTCCTTCTCCCCCTCGTCGGAGCCCGAAGGAGGAATGCTCGTGTTCGAGCTTGGCGACAAGGTGGTCTATCCACACCACGGCGCAGGAACGGTCGTCCAGAAGGAGACCAAGAACGTGCTCGGTGAGGATCGCGAATACCTCACCATCCGCATCCTCCACAACGACATGACCGTGATGGTCCCGTCCGACAACGTCGACAAGGCGGGCCTGCGCAAGGTCATCGGCGAGGACACCGTCGAAGAGGTCCTGGGCGTCATCAAGGGCGGCGGCACGAACATGCCGAAGAACTGGAACCGCCGGTTCAAGCACAACCGCGACAAGATGAAGACCGGCGACATCTTCGAGCTGGCCGAGGTCGTCCGCAACCTCTCGATCCGCGACGGCGACAAGGGCCTGTCGACGGGCGAGAAGCAGATGTTCGGCAAGGCGAAGAAGATCCTGGCTTCCGAGC
>JAOPYU010000131.1 GCA_025964455.1 Thermoleophilia bacterium
GCGCTCGTCACGCCTGTGGGCGTGGCGGCGGCGGTCTCGGTCGTCGACTGCACGGCATGCCAACCGACGCTGTTGCTCGCCGCGCAGCCCGAGACCGCATTCCAGGTCCCGACCGCGCCGCCCCCGAGCGTGTTCAGGCACGCACCGAACATGCCGGCCGCGCCGGCTGACCAGTCCGCGGTGCCGCCCGCATGGTCGGGGATCGTCGTGGAGCTCAGGACCGTCAGTTGCCAGGCCCCCGTTGATCCGCTGCCAGCCATCAGGTAGCGCCCGTCGTGCAGCAGGATGCCGCCGTTCTCATGGAGATCGGTAGGTGCTGTCAGTGTGCGCCAGCCCGTGTTGTTGAAGGACGTGTCGAGGAACCCGGTCGCGCTGTATCGCGCGACGTTCGCGGCGCCGTAGTTGCCGCTCGTCATGAATCGCCCGTCCGGCAGCACGACCACGTCGCGCGCCGTCTGGGGGCCTGCCGCGTCGACGCGGTCCCAGACGATCGTGCCGGCGCTGTTCAGCTTCGTCAGATGCGTGCCGGGGGCGCCGGGGATGCCCGTGGCGATCATGCTTCCGTCCGCGGCGAGGGCGACCTCCTGGAACTCGTCGCCGTTGGTGGGGATGTCGGCCAGGCGGTAGCCCGACGTACCGAATGTGTTGTCGAGCGCGGTCCCGGCGGCGTTGAAGCGCGCGACGATGCTGCCGTTGTCACTTGAGACGAGGTTGGTCCGGCCCGCGACCACGACGAGCCCGTCGGGCTGGATCGCCATGCCGTCGCACGCGGTGTCACGACCGCTGATGCCGAACTGCGCGACGCCACCCGTACCCCACGACGGATCCAGGATGCCCCCGCTGGTGACGCGTACTGCCATGCAGGTGGGCGTGGAGGCATACGACGTGCCGGTCGCGACGATGGCGCCCGACGGAGCCACTTCGATCTTCTTGCCGACGAAGCCGCCCGGCATGGACACGGATCCACCGCTGCCGAAGGTGCCGTCCAGCGCGCCGGTGGTGGCATCGAGGCGGAGGATGCGCGAGGTCGCCGCGTTCACGGACAGCACTGGCTTGCCGTCGGCCTGAAGCGCGATGTCCCACGCGAAGTCGCTGACGCCCGCATCCAGGTTGATGGTCTTGATCCCGCCGGTCCCGAACCCGGGAACGAGCACACCGGCGGCGGTGTACTTGCCGATCGTCACCTGGTCACTGGCATCGGCGTTCTTGGAGGCGCCCGCGACGTAGATCGTGCCGTCGGCCGCCTCGACCGCGCCCCAGATGTGCTCGGCGCCGTTGGGCAGGTCGGTCGTGGTGGTGCCGCTGGTACCGAATCCGGGATCGGTCGGGCCGCTCGGCGGCGCCCACATCGCACGGTCGAGCCCGTCGGTCTGGCCCAGGCGCAGCGACGCCGTGTCGTTGCTCGATCCGAAGATGATCGTGCAGTCCTGCGTGGTCACCGCGAGCTGGCCCGGGAGCACGGCTCCGAAATCCGTGCGTCCGGCGGTGAGGGGCGCGCAGCCGGCCGGATCGAACGTCGTCGCGCTCGGCACCGTCGCGCCGACCACAGTGCCGGCGGTTGCACCTCCCGCCGAGCCGGTCCCCAGAGCCGTCACAACGGCTGCAGCCAGCGCGAGGGCGCAGGCGCTCGCGACTCGCGGGCGGGCTCGATGGAAAATGGAGGACACGGCTCTGCATCGGCATCCAGGGCGCCGAGCACAACTCCGATGCTCACGTCGTTCGCTGCTCGCATTACTCGGCGCGGGACCGACGCCACAGGTACTGCTGGTTGGGCTCGGCCGCGTCCTGCCAGGGCGCGTCGAGCTCGACGATCGTCATGGTGACCTGGCCGGTTTCCGCGCGGCGCGCCCGTTCGGCGTCCACGAGCAGCTGGACCGCCTGCAGGTGCGTTTCGTGCTCCACGAATATCGCGGAGCGATACCGGTACGCGGCCCCGCCCTCGACGCGATGGCGGGCGCCGGGGTCGTGGCGCGCCCAGAACACCTCGAGGAGCGTCTCGAGTGACAGAGCCGTGGGGTCGAACGTCACGCGGACGGCCTCGACGTGTCCGGTATCGCGCCGGCAGGGCGTGGCCTCGGCGCGCACGCCCGGCTCACCTGCCGCGTAGCCTGCTCGCGTGCTGGCGACGCCAGACACGGTGCGGAACGCCTCCTCGACGTGCCAGAAGCACCCGGCCGCGAAGTCGATGCGCTCGAGCTGCGGTTCGGAGACGCCGGTCACGACCTCATGGGTATCACCGTTGTGTCACTGGTGGCAACTGCGTGACCGAGGCGCCGCCGCCACCGCTCGCGCGGTTCTTGGTGAGGAGGAAGCCGGCGAGTGCACCGACTGCAGCGCCGCCGAGCCCGCCGATCGGGCCGAGCGTCAGGAAACCGATCGCGCCGCCGGCCACTGCGCCACCGACGATGCCGATGAGCTTGATGTTCTTGGCGATCCAGCTCTTGGGGCTGGACTGGGTCGGCGTGCCCGCGGTGGGCACCTGCTGACCGACCTGGCGTGGCCCACCACCGGCAGCGGCAGGCGCGGCGGTGGTGGCGGAAGTGAGGGGAGACAGCTGGGGGATTGTCATGCCCGCTCCTCGGTTCGAGGTGCAGGAATGTTGCACCGAAGCGGCCATTCGGTGGCCGGGGTGTGCCGACGTCCGGTGTCCAGCGCAACACAACTGTTGGTGTGATTTGTGAATCATCGCGTCGCGAGCTTGAGCCGAAGCTCATCCGTGGCGCATTTGGCACGTATCAGGGTTGCCGCCCTCGCGGGCGCGCTCGCGCTTGCGCTGTTCGCGGGCGTGTGGCGCGACGGGGCGCACGCTGCGTCCTCCGCCACCGTGGTCGCCGCGACCGTCCCGTCGGCGACGTCGATCGATGTCACCGGATGCCCCGCGAACACGCCCGGCGTGACCCAGCTCGGATCGATGTTGCCGGGTTCCGTGGTCGCGACGACCGTCGACTGCACCGTGTCGTTCGGCTCCAGCAACCAGACCGCGTCGCTGCGCATGTCGGAGTTCGACGGTGGCGGCCGCGCCATGCACCGTGTGAACTCCGGCGCCCCCGATCCCACATTCGGCGGCTCAGGCTCGCTGCGGACCGACCTCTCCATCGGGGGCAGCGTGGACTCGCTCAACGTCGTCACCCGCCAGTCGGACGGGAAGCTGCTCCTTGGCGGGCTCGCGACCGGCACCTCCGGTATCTTCACCGTGGCTCGCCTGACTACGACCGGGGCCCTCGACCCGACGTGGGGAACCGGTGGCTACTCGCGCTTCTCGTTCGGCCTCTCCGGCACGGTCGGCGACGTCGAGGTGCTTCCCGACGGCAAGGTGCTCGTGGTCGGCTCGACCACGGACACGAGCGGGTCGACGCGCATGTTCGTCCGCAGGCTGACGTCGTCCGGCGGCACCGACCTCACCTACGGATCTGCCGGTACGACGATCCTGCCGCGCATGGGTACCTCCGAATCCGGCGACAGTGCCGTGGAAGCACAGCTGCAGTCCAGCGGCAAGCTCGTCATCGCCGGGAGCGTCACCACCACGTCCATCGATTTCGCCATCGCTCGACTGGACGCGAACGGCGGGTTGGACACGACGTTCGGGAGCGGGGGATCCGTCGTCACCGACATTCGGACTAACGACCGCGTCTACGGCATGCTCGTGCAGGCCGACGACCGGATCGTCGTGGTCGGCTACAGCGAGGGCGGGGCGCCGACCGGCAACGACATGGCCCTGGCGCGCTACGGCGTGAATGGAGCACCCGACGCGACGTTCGGGTCCGGCGGCACGACCCTCGTCTCCATCGCCACCTCGACGGACCTCGGCTACGACGTGCTCCAGCAGCCCGACGGGAAACTCGTGGTCGGCGGTTCGACCTTCGTCGGCAGCAGCTTCCACCTCGTCGCCGTGCGGCTGGGCATCGCCGGCGGCCTCGACACGACGTTCAACGGTACGGGCTGGTCATCGGTGGGGATCCTCGGCGGCACCGAGACCGACTACGGCATGGCGATCGGCCGCCAGTCCGATGGATCGCTCGTCCTCACGGGCTCCTACCGTGACGGCGCCTGGAACGGCTCCACCACCACTGGGCAGCACATGGCGACAGTGCGCTTCACATCCGGTGGCGTGCTCGACACGACCTGGGGCATTTCAGGCAAGCGGCTGCAGACGGTCGGCAGCACCGATGGTCCATGGGACCTGATCGTGCAGCCCGACGACGCCGTGGTGGTCGTCGGATCCTCCGTGGGTGCGAGCCAGGACCTGCTCGCCGTGCGCTACACCGCGGCCGGCGCCCTCGATGGGACCTTTGCCACGGGCGGTACGTTCTTCGAGAACGTCGGCTCTGGTGGCACCGATATCGCGCAAGGCGGCATCGTCCTGCGTGACGGGCGCCTGCTGTCTGTCGGCCGGGCGGCCGGTGGGTTCGGCGTCGCCACCGCCATGCTCGCTTCGTCGACCGGGGTCCCGGACTCCGGCTGGAACGGAACCGGGTCGATCACCACCTCTTCGCAGTTCGGCTTCCAGTCGATGTTCTGGGCCGCGGCGCAGCAGGCAGACGGCAAGGTGGTGCTGGCAGGCACCGCGTACGACGGCACGCGCAACGTGATGTGGGTGCAGCGGCGCCTGCTCGACGGCTCGCTCGACTCGAGCTTCGGCACGGGAGGGAACGCGTCAGTCGCGCCCGGCACGGCCTCTGCCGAGGCGTTCGACGTCGACGTGCAGGCCGACGGTCGCATCGTGCTGGTCGGGTACACGCCGGTCGCGGGCGTGAACCGCGTCGCGGTCGCCCGACTGACATCGACCGGTGCCGCCGACACGACCTTCGCCGGCACAGGCTCCACGACGTTCGCGATCGGCACGGTGGATGACATCGGCTATGGCCTCGCCCTGCAGCGGGACGGCAAGGTGGTCGTGGCCGGCTACTCGAGCAACGGCGCCAACTTCGATCTCGCTGTGGCACGCCTGACGCAGTTCGGCGACCTGGACCAGTCGTTCGGGACCGGTGGCCGCACCACGAGCAACCTCAACGGGGCGAACGATGTCGGGCGCCAGGTGGAGCTCCAGGACGACGGTCGCATCGTCGTCTCGGGCTACACGACCCAGGCAGGCACGATCCAGGCGGTCGCCGCGCGATACACCACCACCGGCATCCTCGACGCGTCGTTCGGCAGCTCGTCTGGACACACCCGCGTCACGATCTCCGGTCACCCGACGGTCTACGCCCGCACCCTCGCCCTCGGTGCAGGGGGTTCGATCACTCTCGCCGGTCAGGCGAACGACGGCGGCATGGACAAGTTCTTCGCGACGCGCCTCACCAAGGACGGAGCACCTGACACGTCGTTCAACGCCGGCACTCCGATCGCATATCCGGCGCTCGGCCCCGGGTACGCGCGACAGGTGGCGCTCGGGCGAGATGGCCAGGTCGTGCTGTTCGGTTCCAGCTCGCTGAGCGGCGATGCTGCGGCCGTGACCCTGTCCCTGCGCAACGAGGGGTCGATCGCCGATTACGCGACCGGGGTCACGGACTTCGCCACCGGAGCCAGCGCGTTCGGGGCGTGCCTTCGAGCGACGTCGGGCAGCACGCCGACCGCCGGATGGCCGGTCGACCCGGCGGGGACGTGCGCAGCCAGCGACGCGGCGCCGTGGCGAGCGATTCCGGACGTCGCGACGAGCATCGCCACGACACCTTCCATTGGGGGCATGGGGGCGACCGCGTCGTTCCGGTTCGGCGCTCGAGCAGCGAGCAACCAGCCACCGGGCGACTACGAGGCACCCCTCCGCTTCGAGGTGCTCGCTCCCGGCGCCTGAGGCGCACCGACACTACGCGCCCGGGGCGAGGACCTCGAAGTCGATCGGCGCAACGTATCGACCCGACGGTGCCGCGGAGCTCGTCCGCACCCCGCGCTCGACCGCCGTCCCGCGCGCGACGCGCACGATCTCGAGCAGCGCGGCCGGCACCTTCATCATCCGCCGCGATCGTGTCGCGCCGGGTGACACCGGTCGCGGCAGCACGGTGGTGACCAACCGCGGTACGGCCGGCGGACGGATCTCGCTCAGCCAGATGGGCCGCAGCGGCACGGCTCTGGGCGGTCAGCTTCGGATGTCGATCCACGACGACACGCTCAACCGCTGCTACTGGCCAACCCGTAACGGGGGCGCGTGTCGCAGCACCGCGACCTGGTCGTCCAGGTGCATTGCGGGTGTGGCGCTCGCAGGGCGAGGACCGTACGGCACGTGGCGTCGCGGCGAGGCGCACCGCTTCACGATCCGCTGGGTGCTGCCCATCACTGCAGGCAACACCACGCAGGGTCACGGCTCCCAGTTCAAGCTCGTGTGGCAGGTTCGTTGACGTCGCCGCCAGCGCGGCTCCCCCGTATGGGGGATGCCGGATTGCCACGGCCATCGAACGTGTCGATCCCATTCTCTAACGGTCCTTGTGCCCGGCTCGAGAGTCGGCCATGGTGTCGCGCAGGGGGAGCGCCTGTCAGGGCTTTTCGAAGTCACTGCCTGGAGTCATCCGCATGCCCGCCACCTTCCGCCGCCTCGTGCGGCGTTCCAGCCTTGCCGTGCTTGCAGCGATGGCGATCGCGATGACGTTCGGCGTGGCCTCGGCTTCCGCCGTGACCACCAACTTCAATGGTGGCAACGCGGATACCAGCTGGTCCAATGCCGCCAACTGGAGTGCGGGGGTCCCGGGACCGAGCGACGTCGCCACGTTCAACGACTACTACCTGGCGTGCTCCCAGAACGTGATGATGTGCAACCCGACCGTCACCCAGGTGCCGACGACGACGATTGCCGGGATCACGGTGCCCACCAGCAGCAGCGTGTCCAGCCAGCTCTCGATGACCGGCGTGCCGGGCGCGGTGCTGACGGTGACCGGCACGGCCCAGCTCGCGGCAGGTCGATACACCTCGGTCGGTTTCAACCTCCCGAACGCGGGCTCATCGGTGCTGGGCGGCACCTTCCAGAACGGGGTGACGACGATCGGCGCTGACCACGTGGCGCGCATCTCCGGTGACTGGAATGGCGCCACTACGCGCATCGATGTCGCCGGCGAGATCAATGCCAGCTTCGCCCAGATCGGCGGTGCCACGATCGCCTTCTCGGGCGCCGGCCGCGTGCGGGTCGACCAATACGGCCAGATGGCTCTGTACGCTGGCAGCTTGCTGGATGGCACCGCCGCGACGGCGCCGACCCAGAGCATCGGCGTCGGCGACATCGCGGTGATCGGTGCGACGCTTCGCAACGTCCGGCTCGGGAGCGGCAACGAGGTCACGGTCAACGGCACGCTCGGTGGAGTGATCGCGGCTGGGTCGTACGCCACCTTCGCCGGCACGACCCGTCTCAACGGCTCCCTCGACCTCGGGGTCGGGGCGTCCGTGACCAACACGGGTACCTTCCGGCTGCTGGGCGGTGGCCTCACGTCAGCTGACGCCAGCAATCGCGGCACCTTCACGAATGCGGGTGTCACCAGCCTGGGATTCGGCACGGCCCAGCTTCGAGTGGACACCGAGAGCACCGGCACGCTCAGCATCGCCGGGACGCTCGACGCGACCGGAAGCACGATTCACGCGGCAGCTGGTTCTGCCGTCGAGTTTCCGGCGGGGCGGATCGACGTCGGCCAGCTGACGCTCGACACGGACCTGTACGGCAGCTCGGCGAACGGCGAGGTGACGACCGGTGCGCTCGGGCGCATCGTCGGCGCGATGACCATCAGTGCCGGCCACACGGTGTACGTGGCGCCGAGCGACGCCGCCGGCGGCCTCTTCGTGCAGTCGGCCACCTTCCTGCCGGGTTCGGGTGTCGGTGCCTACATCACCAGCGCCGGCGTCTACTCCCGCCTGCGCGCGAACGAATCCGGGCCGTCGAGCGTCGCGGTCCCCCTGACGGTTCGACTGACCGGCACGTACACGCCGCCGGTCGGGACCGCTTTCGCGATGCTCGCCAACTACGCTCAGGATGGCGTGCTGCCCCCGGTGCGGATCTCGACCGTCAGCGACTCGCTCACCGATGCGGCGCTCTACTTCGCGCAGTCCGCTGCGGCGAACGAGCGGGTGTTCACCGTGGCCAAGACCGTGGCAGTCGTCGGCTCTCGCGCGACGTATCCCGGGGATCCGATCCCTGTGAGCGGCACGGGCTTCATCGCCGGCGAGACGGTGCGGGTGCGGCTCGAGGTCGTCGAGGACGGCACAGTGGCACAGGTCGACCTGGTAGCCAGCGGCGTCGGCGCGATCAGCGGCGAGATCGTGGTTCCGGCAGCGCAGCAGCCCGGTCTGGTGACCGTGTCGACCGAGGGCTTGTCGTCGTTCACGTCGACGCGCACGGACCGCACGGTGTCAGCGCGGCCCGCGGCTGCGACCGGTACGACAACGACGGGGACGTCCACTTCGACGACGACCACGACCAACACCACGTCCACCACCGGTACCGGCACGAGCGACCCGGACCCCGACGGCGATGGCCTCGCCAACTCGGTCGACTGCGATGACGACAATGCCAGCCGACCGGCGCAGGGCGCAGGCGTCGTGGATGCGAACTGTGACGGGGTCGACGACGCCTTCGCGCCGCTCGTGCTCTCCGGCGGCAAGGCCAATGACCGGCTCACCGGAGGCGCGGGCAACGATCGCATCAGTGGCGGCTCCGGCAACGACCGCCTGAGTGGCCTCGGCGGCAACGATCGGCTGTTCGGCGGCTTCGGTGCGGACATCCTGCTCGGCGGCAATGGCGTCGATCTGGGCATGGGCGGTCCCGGCAACGACGGCATCGCGGGCGGCGCCGGCAACGACCAGCTCTACGGTGAGACCGGCAACGACCGCCTCGCGGGCGGGCTCGGCCGCGACCAGCTGTTCGGGGGTCTCGGCGCCGATGTGCTGCTCAGCCGCGACGGCGCCCGCGACGTGATCAGCTGCGGTCCGGGCACGGACACTGCATACGTCGATCGCTTCGACGTGGTCGCGCGCGACTGCGAGCACGTGTTCGTGCGCTGACCTTGCGTCAGTCGTGCATGCCCAGGCCCTCGAGGATCCGGTCCTCGTGGCGCTCGATGCGCGCAACCCGGGTGGAGGACTGCTTGGCCTGGGCGAAGTGCAGCAGGTAGCCGCGTTGGCGTCCGGGCGTGAGGGCGTTGAATGCACGCCCGAACACCGGGTCCTCTTCGAAGCGGGCGAGCAGCTCGTCCGGGTAGGGATACTCGGCGGTGGTCTTCTTGCGGACCTCGATGCCCTCGCGCGCGTGCGCGATCGACTGGCGGACGTAGGCCGGCAGGTGCGGCGCGGCAGCCTGCACGTCTTCGAGGGAGCTGAACTCGAGGCGCAGCGCCGACTGGGTCGCTTCGCCCTGCTCGCGCAGCAGCGCAGGTGCATCGTCGAGCAGCGCGCCCTTGAAGAACATGAGCGCGCACATCGCCTTGAATGGCTGGAAGATCGCGATGTTGGCGCCCTCGGCCGAATAGCACGGCTTGCGCCACTTGATCGATTCGGTGAGGCCTAGCTCGAGCAGCAGCCGTCGCAGGGCGGCGAGCTCCTCACCCCATGCGGTCAGCTCGGCGGCGTACGCATCGACGGTGGCGGGGGTGGTGGTCATGTCGGGCTCCGAGGTTCGCGCGGGCGCCAGCATCGTAGCCCTCGGCGCCCTTGCGCGCGGCCGAACTGCCGCTAGTCTGGGCGGGGTGTCCGAGATCGACCGCCTGCTGATCGAATGCCGCGAGGCCGCCGCCGACGTCGATGGCGAATGCCCGTGGTGTGGGCGCGCGCTGCCTGCCGGGCGCAGGCGCTGGTGCAGCGACCCGTGCCGCGACGATTTCGTCGACAACCACTTCTGGGGCCACGCGCGCAGGCGCGCGCTGAGCCGCGACCGCAAGGCCTGCCAGCAGTGCGGCACGCGCCGGGCGGCAATGGAGGTGCACCACGTCGAGCCGCGTCGCGGGCGCGGCTACGGCGCAGGGTGCCACCACCACGTCGACATGCTCGAGACGCTGTGTCGCGCGTGCCACGTTGCGACGACCCACGCGCAGCGGAGCAGGCCCAGCGCGTGCGCGACCTGAGGTGCCGTCGACGGCCTCGGCCCAAGGCAATCGCGGCTTGCGTCCCAAAAATTCAAGCGAGCCGGTTGCCGTTTCGTCCACTCGCCGGACGTGCCTTCGCCTTCCGGCTACCGCACCTCCAGCGAGCTTCGACCTACTCGGGCTCCGTGCTCGCTGCGTTGAACCTGTGGTGCCACCGCTTCCACCGAGTAACCACGCGGCCGCGAGCTTGGCCCTGTGCTCGACCGAGGGTCCTGCCGGATCAGGGTGCGAGCAGCGCATTCGCGATCGGGAGCAGGACGATCGCCACTAGGGCGATGAGGACTGCCGTACGCGCGTTCTTGGCGTAGGCGTCACCGACTCGCTCGGTCAGGAGCGACAGGAATCCCAGCACGATGGCAATGTCGGCCGCGGGCCGGGCGAAGGGATGCAGCCACCGGAACAGCTCGCTCCCCGGAGGCGGTGTTCCGGAGTCGGCGGTGCCCGCCAGCACGAGCACGGCGACGTTGACCACCAACGCCACCAGAGCGAGGACGAGGGCTGCTCGAGCTATCGGGACGGTACGCATGGAGGCCTGCTACCCACTTGGACACGTGAACTCGCACCGTCGAACTCGGCCTCGCCTGGCTCACGGCTGCGGCACGACCGACACCACGACCGAGCCCGAGTACGTTGCGGGTCCTTGGGATGCCGGGATCGACACCCGCAGATCGAGCTGGCGACTGCCGACGCCGGGGGTTGCCGGGGAGCCGACCTGCTGCGTGGCCGCCGCAAATGGAGACCAGGCCTCGCTCACGCCGTACCGTTTCCAGGCGAGGCTGGACGCGGGCAGAGTCAGGCCTCCGTTGGTGAAATCCGAGACGGTGGC
>JAOPYU010000180.1 GCA_025964455.1 Thermoleophilia bacterium
GCCGATGTTGCACACGCCGGGTACGTACTGGTCGGTCATCGCTGCGCCTCGATCGGGATCCTCCTGGACACGTACGCACCACGCAGCATCGCGGATGGTGTCGATGTGCTCGGCATCCGGGGCACGGCACGGGACGTAAGGATTCAGCAATGCCCTCCCTCCACCGGATCTCGCGGTCACTCATGCTGCTGGCGTGCCTGCTCGCACTGGCCGGCTGCGGCGGCGCCAAGCGCGGGGACGGTGGGCCAACGCGTGTCCAGCCGGAGCGCCCGGCGAAGGGCGAGGGAATGATCATCGCGACGCTCGGCGACTCGATCGTGGCGGGCAGCCCGGCGTGGGACCCGGACCCGGACGTTCGCGACACACTCGTGGAAGCCGACCGCGACAGCCAGTGGCAGCGGTGGGTGAGGTCCGACGCGGAGCTGCGCAACTGCGGCGTGTGGGGCGAGCGGACCGACGAGATCGCGACCCGCTTCTCCCGCTGCACCGATGGCGCGGAAGGGGTGGTGATCCAGGGCGGGATCAACGACATCGTCCAGGGCCGCGACGTGGCGGACGCCGCGCGCGACCTGGCGTGCATCGCCGAGCGCGCTCGCGGTGCAGGACTGCGCGTGGCGCTCGTGGAAGTACTGCCATGGAACAACGGGGACGCGACGTCAGCCCGCGCGATCGACCAGCTCAACGCACGTATCCACGCGGTCGCGGAGCGAGGCGGCGTGCCCGTCCTCCCCTTCCACGCCGTGCTCGAGGATCGGGACCAGCCCAGTCGCATGCCTCAGAACCGCACCGTCGAAGGCGACCACCCGAACGTCGCCGGCTACCGCGAGCTGGGCCGTCGGGCGTGGCGCGAACCCGAGACGCCGAACGGCGCGTTCGCGAGCGACTGCCCTGAGCCCTGACGCGGCAGTACACTGCGCGCATGGACGTCATCGACGCAATTCGCACCCGCCGCACCGTGAAGTCGTACCGGCCCGAGCCGGTGCCCCGCGACGTGCTCGAGCGCGTGCTCGAGGTGGCGCGCTGGGCGCCGAACCACCGCCAGACCGAACCGTGGCGGTTCCGCGTGCTCGGTTCGCAGGCCCAGGACCGGCTCAAGGTGGCGGCCGGCGGCGGCGCGGACAAGCTCGAGCGAGCCCCCACGCTTGTCGTGGCCTCGTTCGTGCCGAGCGTGCTGCCGCTGCACGCCCACGAGGACGAGCAGGCCGCGGCCTGCGCCGTCTACGCGGTGCTGCTCGCTGCACGAGGCGAGGGCCTCGCGTCGTATTGGCGCACGCCCGGCGTGTTGCGTACCCCCGAGGGTCGCGCCGCGGTTGGCCTGCCGGAAGAGGAGCACGTGCTCGGGCTGCTGCACTTCGGCGAGCCCGACGGCGAGTTCCCCGAAGCACCCGAGCGCGGACCGCTCGAGCACTTCGTGACCTTCCTGGACTGATCGAGCCCGGGCTCAGCCCTGCGCGGCGGGGTCCATCCACATGACCTGCCAGCCGTGGCCGTCCAGGTCGAAGAAGCTGCGCGTGTACATGAAGCCGTGGTCCTCGGCGCCGTCGGCCTCCGTGGCCCCCTCTGCCAGCGCGGCGGCAGCCACCGTGTCGACGTCCTCGCGTGTCGGCACGCCGAAGCTGTAGAGCGCCAAGGCGGACGTGGTGGCGTCGCCCATCGGCCGGTGTGAGTGCTGCGCGAAGGACGCGTGGCTGCCCAGCATCACCATCGTGTGCTCGTTCAGCAGCATGCACTCGGCGCCCTCGCCGGAGAACGCCGGGTTGAACTCGAACCCGAGCTTCTCGAAGAAGGCCTTGCTCCGTGCCACGTCGGCGACGGGGATCGTGACGAAGAAGGTGCGGTTGGTGGTGGCGGTGGCGGTCATGGTCTGGCTCCAGTCAGCGGTACGGTCGAGTGCAATGAGGTAGACCGACGAGTCGGACGAGACTCATCGGTGGATGTGTGCGCCGCTGCCGAGCTTGCCGACCACCTTGGGTGCGCCGTAGGCGTGCAGCACCTCGGGGACGCGGATCGTGCCGTCCTCGTTCTGGTGGTTCTCGAAGATCGCGACGAGGGTGCGGCCGATCGCCAGGGCCGTACCGTTGAGGGTGTGCACGAACTCCGTGCCCTTGTCCCGACGGATGCGGGCCTTGAGGCGGCGCGCCTGGTAATCGGTGCAGTTGGAGCTCGAGGTGAGCTCGCGGTAGGCCTGCTGGCCCGGGAGCCACACCTCGATGTCGTACTTCTTGGATGCCGAGGCGCCGAGGTCGCCGGCCGCGATGTTGACGACGCGATAGGGCAGCTCAAGCGCCGAGATCAGCTCCTCCTCGCGTGCCAGCAGGAAGTCGTGCTCGTCGCGCGACATGTCGGGCTCCACGAACGAGAACATCTCGACCTTGTCGAACTGGTGCACGCGGATGATGCCGCGCGTGTCCTTGCCGGCCGAGCCCGCCTCGCGCCGGAAGCAGCTGGAGACGCCGGCGTAGCGGATCGGCAGCTGCTCGGGGTCGAGGATCTCGTCCATGTGCATGGCTGCGAGTGGCACCTCGCTCGTGCCGACCAGGAACAGGTCGTGCTGGGGCTCCGGGATCCGGTAGACCTGGTGTTCGTCGGCCGGGAAGAATCCGGTGCCCCACATCGCCTCCTCGCGCACGAGCACGGGCGGCACCACCGGTTCGAAGCCGTGGGCGCCGAGGCGGTCAAGCGCGAACTGCACGAGCGCGAACTGCAGGCGGGCGGCATCGCCCTTGATGTAGGCGAACCGGCTGCCGGAGGTGCGGGCGCCGCGCTCCATGTCAATGACGTCGAGCTCGGTGCCGAGATCGAGGTGGTCGCGCGTGCCCCCCTCGACGATGCGCGGCTCGCCGACGCGGCGCA
>JAOPYU010000187.1 GCA_025964455.1 Thermoleophilia bacterium
GCCGTGGCGCTGGGCCATCCCATCGGCGCCTCGGGCGCGCGCATCGTCGGCACGCTCGTTCGCGAATTGCAGCGCATCGGTGGCGGCCTCGGAGTCGCAGCGATCTGCTCCGGCGGTGGCCAGGGCGACGCCATCCTCGTCGAGGTCCCCACGGCCTGATCCACCCCGACGACCGGGGTTGTTGCACGTCCGCTGATCGGTGGCCGCTCCGGGTCACGGGCGTGACCGCGCTGGGCAGGCAGGGGGCCTGACCGACGACCAGTCGCGTCGAAGCTGGAAACATTCGCTGCGGACGAGGTGACACGTCGCCCCGCAGCCGCACGCCTCGCATCGTGCGGCACCCGCCCAGGACAACGGCGGTGCGGATGCGGCAGGTCGCCTCCCTGGACAGCAACGCCGCCCGCTGCCAGCGCTCACCCGAGCGTCGCGTACCGGTCGGGACGAGACAGGACGTCGACCCATGATGACCATGATGGTCTCATCGGCCGCTCCCGTGCATGCGCATGCGCCTGCCCGGAAGAAGCGGCGACCCGCCGGAAGCGGTGCACCCGTGCCCGCGCACGCACCCGCTGCGAAGCCCACGCTCCCGGCGACGGCTGCCACGCCAGCCCCGCCCGCGCCGGCCGCCGCCGCTCCTGCTCCAGCCGCGCCAGCCGCACCCGAGGCGCCCAAGGTGGTCGCCTCGCCCGAGTACGACCCGGTCGACATCACCGGCATCTTCGGCGACATCGCCGGCGGTACCACCGGCGAGTTCGTCGCGCCGCACATCAAGGCCGCCGTCGGTCAGTACCTGAATCCCGAGCAGTTCCCCTTCCTGGGCACCGAGTACGGCAAGGTCATCCCCGGCAAGGTCGCGGGCGTCGCGATCGGCCAGGTCAGCGGCTTCGTCGGGAGCGTCGTCGGTGACGCGCTGCGCGGTGTGCTCCACGGCAAGGTCGCCGGCGTCGGCGAGCCCGAGGCCGGGCTCGGCTGGAAGCCCACGCCCCCCAACAAGCTGATCGCCGGGCTCATCAACGGCATCGGCAAGAGCTGGGCGAACATCGCGCTCAAGCAGGCGCTCGCCCCGCCGCCGCCCCCGCCGCCGCCGGTCTATCCGCCCGACGTCAAGCCGCTCCCGCAGCCGCCCGTCCCGGCACCGCCGGCGCCCAAGAAGATCCTCCTCACCGATTCCGCGGCGATCGCGGACTCGATCAAGAGCGGGCTCGTCGGTACCGCCGTGAGCGCGGTCTACGACCAGGTCGTCGCGCCGCTCGTCCAGCGCGCGGTGAACGTCGTCACCGGCCGTGGTGCGGAAGAGATCAAGAAGCCCGCGCCGCTGACCCCGGGTCGCGTCGTGAACGGGCTCGTCGACGGCGTGCTCTCCTCGATGCTGGTGCGCAGCGTCTCATTCCCCGAGGGGCCGCCCGGATCGACCGTGCCGTTCGCCGGCGCGCTCGGCGCGTCGATCACCAACGGCATCCTCGGCGCAGCGTGGTCGACGGTGTACGGGCGAGGCCTCGGCACCGCCATCGAGAACGGGGTCAACGACCTCGCGGGGCTCCGCACCAAGGAGGAGAAGGCCGAGGCCAAGCTCCCGGCGCTCGAGCACTTCTCGCGAGCTGCCACCCGTGGCGTCGCCGTCGGCGCGACCACCTACATGCTCGGCAATGCGCTCAACGCCACGATGATCAAGGTCGGCGCACAGGTCGGCGGTCTCGGCGGTGCCCTCATCGCCATGGCCGGTGCGGCCCTGATCGGGTCGATCGGCGGCTCGGTCGTCGACGCGACCATCGGGCCGATGCTCGGCAAGATCGGCGGCCAGATCTACTCGTGGCTCTCCGGCAAGCCGTCGTACGAGCAGCGGATGAAGGACGCCGCCGCCAAGCCGAAGGATCCGGCCAACCCCGGCCCGACGCCCGGCGATCCGGTCAAGGCGCCCAACGGCAATCCGGGCACGGTACCCGCGCCGTCGGCACCTGCTGCTCCCGCAGCGCCCGCTCCGGCAGCCGGCGCGCCCAGGAAGCGCAAGAAGACCGGTGTCGCAGCCGTGGACCGCACGTCGCCGGCGATCAACCTGCCCAACGCCAAGCTCGCGGCCATCGCAGCGCGCGGCTGAGCAGGGGAGCTCCGGGGTACGACGCTGGCGTGAAGTCCACGTCACGCCCCGTCCTGTTCGCCCTTGGCGCCGTCGCGCTCGTCGCGGCAGTGCTCACCTCGCTCGGCGAGAGCGGCTGCACGGCGAGCAGCCGCTCGGTCGTGCTCGCAGGTGTCGGCATCGCCCTGATCGTCATCGCGGAACTCGGCGTTCGTGACCTGATCACGCGCACCGATGTCATCGGCGCGCTCGGATTCCAGGTGCTCCTGCTCGTTGCGAGCGCCGTGCTCCTCACCGTCGACTGCCAACCGATCGTCGACGTCGTCCGCGTCGCGACCATCGCGCACGCAGCATCGCTCGTGGTCGTGGGGCTCGTGCGCTCGGAAGCCCGGAAGCGCGAGGTCGCGCTCGCGCGCCGCCTCGCAGCCGGTGGAGCCGCGCTCCTGCTCGTCAACTTCGTGGTCCCGGGACTGTGAGCCGGTAGCATCCCGAACATGACGACGACCGACGCTGCTGCCCCCGCCCCGACCACCACCGCGATCCCGACCACGCCGGCCGACGTCGGCGCCGTGCTCGTCGTCGGCGCTGGTCAGATGGGCTCCGGGATCGCACAGGTCTTCGCGCAGTCGGGTCGCCGCGTACTGCTCGCGGACGTCTCGTCCGAGCAGCTCGCACGCGCGAAGTCAGGGATCGAGAAGAGCGCCGGCAAGCTGCACGAGAAGGGCAAGCTCACGGACGAGCAGCGTCGTGGCGCCCACGAGGGGGTCACCTACCTGGAGGGCCTCGACGGCGCCGACCTGTCCGACGTGCGCCTCGCCATCGAGGCAGCGACCGAGCACCTCGAGACCAAGCTCGCGATCTTCCGCGACCTCGACGCGCGCGTCCCGTCGGGCGCGATCCTTGCGACCAACACTTCCTCGATCTCCATCACGACGATCGCCGCTGCGACGACGCGGCCCGCGCACGTGGTCGGCATGCACTTCATGAATCCCGTGCCGATCCTCAAGCTCGTCGAGGTCATTTCCGGGCTCGAGACCCTGCCCGCCGCTACTGAGCTCGTCATGGAGCTCTCACGCGACCTCGGCAAGGTCCCGGTCCACTCCAAGGACATGCCGGGCTTCATCGCCAACCGCATCCTGCTGCCGATGATCAACGAGGCGTTCTACGTGCTGCAGGACGGGATCGGCACCGCCGAAGGCATCGACGAAGTCATGCGGCTCGGCATGGCCCATCCGATGGGGCCGCTCGCCCTCGCGGACCTGATCGGCCTCGACACCTGCCTCGCCATCGCAGAGGTGCTGCACCGCGACCTGGGCGAGGACAAGTACCGCCCAGCACCGCTCCTGCGCCAGTACGTGGCTGCCGGCCGGCTCGGCCGCAAGGTCGGCAAAGGCGTCTACGAGTACTGACGTGCGCGCTAGATGACGACGCCGGTCGGGTCGACCTTCGGGTCGAAGCCCGGCACGCCCTCGCCGATCGGGCCGGGAGCCCAGATCTGCTCGCCCTCGCCCGTACTCCGATGCGAGGCCGCGTATGCGACCGCGCCGCCGGCGCCGAGCGCCGTCGCGAACACAAGCCGTCGCCGCGCCGTGTCACTCGCCGCGCCCGCCAGCTCATCGAGCCCGAGCCGGATCTGCTCGCGCCCCGCGGCGCTGTGCGTGGAGCCTCGTCGCGATGCATCGAACATCGCCTTGCCCAGCGTGCGTCCGCGATCGGCGCCCAGGGCGGATGCCATGTCCGGCATCGCGCGATGCACGATTCGCAGCGCCTCGATGGGTCCGGTCGGCTTGGTCAGCGGCGTCAGCGTGCGCAGCGCGCGGCCAGCGGCGCCTGTCAGGATCGTCGGCATCGACATGTGGTGCTCCCCTCGTGGCAGCGCGCCCCCACGCACTGCATCTCCCGTTTGTCGGTCGTCGCGCCGCCCGTGTTCCACCTCCTCGGCGTAGGATCGGCCCATGGACGCCACCGCCCTTCGCCAGTTCGACCTCACCGACGAGCAGCGCGAGGTGCGTGCGCTCATCCGCGAATTCGCGCAGCGTCGCATCGCCCCGCACGCCAGCGAGTGGGATCGCGGCCACACCTTCGATCGCTCGCTCTACACCGAGCTCGCGGAGCTCGGGTTCATGGGTGTGTGCGTGCCGCAGGAGTACGGCGGCGCGGGGATGGACTTCCTCTCCTACGTGCTCGCCGTGGAGGAGCTCTCGCGGGTCGATGCCGGCGTCGGCGTGACCATGGCGGTCCACACGTCCGCGTCCACGCTCCCCATCCTGCACTGGGGGACCGAGGAGCAGCGCGCCGAGTGGGTCCCGCATCTGGCGAGCGGTGCGCGCATCGGTGCCTTCGCGCTCACGGAATCGGGCTCCGGCAGCGACGCCGGGGCCATGCTCACGCGCGCGGAGGAGCAGCCGGACGGAAGCTTTTCCATCTCCGGCACCAAGCAGTGGATCACCAACGGCGGGCATGCCGGCTCGTTCATCACGTTCGCCCGCACCGAACCGGGCACGACCGATGCCAGCGGCGTCTCCTGCTTCCTCGTGCGCGGGGACGCGCCTGGCCTGTCCGTGGGTCGGGTGGAGGAGAAGCTCGGCCTCAACTCGTCCAACACCGTCGACATGGTCTACGACGGGGTCCGCGTCGAGGCCGGCGACCTGCTCGGCACGCGGGCCAAGGGCTTCCGGATCGCCATGCAGACGCTCGATGGCGGGCGCATCACGATCGCAGCGCAGGCCCTCGGCATCGCGCAGGCGGCATTCGACCTCGCCGCGCAGTACGCCACCGAGCGCACCACCTTCGGCAAGCCGATCGGCGCCCACCAGGGCATCGCCTTCAAGCTCGCGGAGATGAGCACCGAGATCGAGGCCGCGCGCGGCCTCACCTACCGGGCGGCAGCGCTCAAGATGGCGGAGCAGCCGCACACGGTCGAGGGCGCACAGGCCAAGCTGTTCGCATCCGGCGTCGCCCGGCGCGTCACGGGAGAGGCGATCCAGGTGCTCGGTGGCTATGGCTACTCCAAGGAGTTCCCGGCCGAGCGCTACTACCGCGACGCCAAGATCACCGAGATCTACGAAGGCACGAGCGAGATCCAGAAGCTCGTCATCGCGCGCAAGCTGCTCGGCCTCGACGTCCGCTGATCGAGCGCGCCGCGGGGTGCGCGCCGCGACGAGCCCGCATCCATGCGTGCTTTTGTCGGCGAACGGGAACCCTCACCGAGGCCCAGCTCACCCTCGGAAGGACCTCGAATGGCGATCTTCGATCGAATTCGACGCAACAAGGCGGCACACGCCGCGCCGGCGCACGAGCGCATCCCGGCGCACCTGCTGCCCGAGGTCAACCAGCGCGTGACCGTCACGCGCGGTGAGCACGTCCCCATGCCCAGCCGCGTGGAGGACATCAACGGCGCCACGATCACGCTGGCGCTGCCGGCCCTCCCGCTCGACGATGGCGACTCCGTCGTCGTGACCTGGGAGCGCGACGACGCCTGGTTCAGCATGGACACGAGCGTGATCGGGGTCGACGACGGCGCCTCGGTGCCGACCATGCACATCACGGCCCACGCGCGCCTGTCGCGCTTCGACGAGCGCCGCAGCGACGTGCGCCGGGCGATCGAGCTCCCGCTCGAGCTGCGGATCGTGCGCTCGCGGGCGATCCGGCCGGGTCGCGAGCTGCGCACGACCACCATTGAGGTGAGCAACAACGCGATGCGCTTTGCCACCACGGCCCCGTTCGCACCCGGTGACCTGATCGAGGCGAAGGTCGCGCTCGGGGACGGGGAGGAGGTGGGTGCGCGCATCCGCATCATCCGCGTTGATGCCGTCAGCGGCTCGTGGCGCTCGACCTGCACCGCCACGTTCGATGAGGTGCTGCGCTCGGATCGTTCGCGCCTGCTCGCGCATGCTGCCGCACACGGCGCCGAAGCGCGGCCGGCCCAGCAGCAGCCCACGCTCGACGAATCCCCGCAGGTCGCATCGACGCCGACGACGGCGGACGGCGTCGGCGGACGCGACGCGCCCGTTGACCTCGGGACCCTCGACAACGTCGTCGAGTGGCTGCGCCGCAACGACTGACGTGTGTGGCATGGCGCGCCGGTAGCATGGCGCGCATGACGACCGACGAGCACACCGGAGACGCCGGCTTCGAGGGCCTCGGCCAGAAGCACTGGAAGAGCGACCGCGTGAAGGAGCTCGAGCGCGAGGAGCGATCAGCGCCGCGCCCCGGCTACGTGCAGGTCTACACGGGAGACGGCAAGGGCAAGACGACGGCGTCGCTCGGCCTCGTCGCGCGCGCGGCGGGCTACGGCCACCGCTGCTGCATCGTCTCCTTCCTCAAGGGCGACCCCAACTACGGCGAGCTGCGATTCATCCGCGAGCACATGCCGATGGTCGAATACCACCTCGCGGGACGCATGAATTTCGTGGATCCGTCCGACCCGGATCCCGAGGACGTGGCCATCGCGGAGCAGGGCATGCAGACCGCGCGCGAGGCGATCGCCACCGGCGACTTCCATGTCGTCGTGCTCGACGAGATCAACGTCGCCGCCAACCTCGGCCTCGTGCTCGAGGAGCACGTGCTCGCGATGCTCGAGTCGAAGCCGGACCACGTGGAGGTCATCCTGACCGGCCGCGACGCACCCGACTCCTTCATCGAGCGTGCCGACCTCGTCACCGAGATGCGCATGGTCAAGCACTTCTACGAGGCCGGCATCCCCGCCCGACGCGGCATCGAGTTCTGACGTCAGGTGCTCGTGCTTCCTTGTCCCATGCGCACACGATCGTGCGCCCGGGCCGGGAGTATCGGGAGGTGCTCGCGATTCCTTGACGTCGGCGCACACGATCGTGCGCTCGGCGAGGGGGAGGATCACGCATGCGGCGACGGCGAGGGCCTGCGTACCCCGGCCGCGCCGCCCCGCTAGCCGCGCGCACGATTTCTTGACGCGGGCGCACGGAATGTCGCGCACCTGCCGACGATCTCGAGCCGCGAGCATGATTTCTTGTGCCAGGCGCACGAAATGGTGCGCTGGATCCGACGATTGCCGCCGGCCCACGCGGGCGGTCGTGCCGCGGCGCGCGGGCTCGTTGCTCAGACCGTCTGAGCTTTGCGTGGTTTGCGGGGCGGGCCGTGTTGCAGTCCATGCACGGTGAGGGAATGCTCACCCCATGCAGATCCTCTGGCTCGTCCTCGTCCTGATCGTCGCCTTCCTGCTCGCCAAGATGGTGAGCGTCGCCGTCGGCGGCATCGTCGGCGTGATCCTCGCCATCCTCGTCTTCGTGCTCGTCTTCCGCACGGCCGAGTAGCGGCGCGGAACCGGGGCACACGCGGCGCGGGCGCCGCCCCCCGGGCGGTACGATGCACCCATGAGCCCGATCGCCGACCGACAGCAGTCCCCGAAGCCCACGCACCGCGCCGACGTGGATGCCCCGACGGGCCCCGCCCAGGAGGCGTGGCAGGGAGCGCTCCTGCGCACCCCCGACCGCGACGAGCTGTTCACGACGATGAGCGGCGCCGAGGTGCCGCGCATGTCGACGCCCGAGAGCGCAGGCACGGACTACGAGCGCGACCTGGGCTATCCCGCGCAGTTCCCGTTCACCCGGGGCGTGTACCCGTCCATGTACCGTGGCCGCCCCTGGACGCAGCGCCAGTTCGCCGGATTCGGCACCGCTGCCGAGACCAACGAGCGCTTCCGCTACCTGCTCTCGCACGGCCAGCACGGGCTGTCGGTCGCCTTCGACATGCCGTCGCTCATGGGCTACGACTCCGACGATGACCAGTCGCTCGGCGAGGTCGGCCGCGAAGGCGTCGCCGTCGACACCGTGCTCGACATGGAGCGGCTCTTCGACGGTGTCCCGATGGGCGAGGTCTCGACCTCGATGACCATCAACGGGCCCGCCCCGATCTTCCTGGCGTTCTACGTGGTCGCGGCCGAGCGCCAGGGCATCGAGCCCGCGCAGCTCGCCGGCACCATCCAGACCGACATCCTCAAGGAGTACATCGCCCAGAAGGAGTGGCTCTTCCCGCCCGACCCGTCGATGCGGCTCGTCACCGACATGGTCGAGTACTGCACCAACGAGAT
>JAOPYU010000194.1 GCA_025964455.1 Thermoleophilia bacterium
TGGTGGCAGCGCATCGAGCGCAGCACGTTCCGACGGCTCGCCGTGTCCATCCGATCCGAGCTCGTTCGCGAGAGCACCTCGGGCGACCTGTCGATCAGCGGCAACGTCTTCGAGGTCGATGAGGCCCAGGCGCCAATCGTCCTCGGCGGGCCGCGGGTGGATGTGCGCCGTAACTACGTCGCGTGCCCGGCCCAGGCGTGTGAGACGACATCGGGCACACATCCCGTCGCGCCGTGGTCGCAGGTCGTACCGACGTTGTACGTCGGCTCCGACCGGGAGGCGACCGTCATCGACGCGGACGCCGACGTCAGGGCCTACGTCGTGCTCGAGAGCGTGCGAGCGGACGGCTCGCGCGAAACCACGGCCCTGCCTTCCGAGGCGCCGTTCGCCGAGCTCGTCCACTCATGGGCGGAGACCCCCAACCCGGTCGGTGCTGGAGACGGCCGCGGCCTCTCGTCCAGCCAGCTCGTGCACACGACCGGCGCGGGCACGGGCGTGGTCGTGAGCGTCCGCGTCCAGGGCCGTCCTGCGACGCGCACCTACCGTGCGCTCGGCGCGGCCCCTCGGGCGATCGGACTGCCCCGCATCCTCGGTCGGGTCCGACACGGCTCGACCGTCACGTGCGAGTCGCCGGCATGGCCAGTCCCACCGACGTCGATCGCGTACAGGTGGGCAGGTGGCGGGCGCACCAGCACCGAGCAGGCCCGGTCGATCGATGATGCGGACGTCCGTTTCGGGGCGTTGACGTGCACGGTGATCGCCAACTTCGCGATCCACCGGGGCGCCGTCTCCAAGCGGACCGTCACGGTCGAACGCGTCCCGCTCCGCCTCCAGCGGTACGCACTCAACGCCGGATGGAGGATCATGTCCTGCGGTTCGACCACCGCTTCGGCGTGTCGCACGCGGCGCAACGTCGGGGTTCGGTTCTGGCTCGCGTCGCGGTCCAAGAAGTCGGTGAAGGCGACGATCTCCATGCAGCGCCAGGTTCGGGGCCGTTGGATCCCGTGGGTGCGTGGGACGATCCCCATGCCCATGAAGGGCGGCTCATACATCCCCGGCAAGCTCGCAGCGTCCGGGACCTACCGCATCTGCTTCACCGTCCCGGCGCATGACATCTACTCCGGCGGTACGACACGGTGGCAGTACTGGCGGGTTGGCTGACGCGCGGGTGCCGCCCGGGTCGGCCGCGCGCCGCTCTGCTAGTCTCGCGACGTCCAGATCCGGAGGATTGCCGTGCTCGCCCTGAACTTCTATTCGCCCGTGTTCGCCGACCAGCTTCGGCACCGGCGCAAGACCGCGACGATCCGCCTCGGCGACAAGTCGGCGAAGTACTCCAAGGGCGAGGTCGTGATGGTGCTCATCGGGCACCGCTTCGGCCCCCGCGAGCTGCTCTTCAACGCCGTCATCGACAAGGTGCACGTCTGCAAGCTGTCGGAGCTGTCGCCGCGCGACATCGAGCACGACAACCCGGAGTTCCGCCGGACCGAGGACGCCCAGCAGTTCCTCTCGCAGCTCTACAACCGCGAGGTTGCGTTGGACGACACCGTCACGATCATCTCCTTCAGCGAGATCATCGGAGCCTGACCCTGGCTGCCGGATCGGCCGTCTCGGCGACCCCGTCGGTCGCGAGCCGGCTTCCCCGCCCGTTCCGGTGGATCCCGTGGCTTCCCGCGGCAGTCGCGCGGCTGTGGATCGGCCAGCTCATGGTCCTGCTGCTCCTCGTGCTGGTCGGCTGGCCGTTGTACGTCTGGGCACTCACCGACCTCTCCGACCGAGCCACCAGCCTGCTGATCGGTTCCGTATTCGCCGCCCCCGCGGCGTTCGGCGTGTTGCTCGCGCTCGTCGGTCCGATCGCACGGATGTGGCATCGCGCGCGGCACGCCTTCATCGTCGATGCGGGGCTCCATCTGGGCTTTCGGGAGACGACCGCCAGGCCGGAGGGTGGACGCGCCGAGGACGGATTCGGCGGGGCGTGGCCGGACGGGGATGCGCCGCGGGTCCCGTTGTTCACGTCTGCGGGCATGGACAAGGGATTCGCGACCGTGATGTCCTCGAGCTCCGGTGACGAGCACCTGGGGCGGTTCGTCACGGCGTCGCTTCCGACGGGCGTCGGTATCGGCAGGTGGTGGTCGGCGCAACGCCTCTGGCGCCACGACGTGACGTTCGTGGCGCTGCGACTGCCCCCTGGGATCGAGTCGGTGATCCCGTCAATGTCGACGCGGCCCCGTGGGCTGGGCACGGCGCTGCGGTCGCGGCTGATCGAGCGGACCCGCGAGCGCCGGTTCGAGAGCATCGAGTTCGACGCACACCGCGAGGTGTCCGTCGCTGAAGCGGCAGATCCTGTCGCCGTCGCGGAGCTGCTCGGACCATCGCTCATCGCACGGCTTCACGCGTCGCGCACGGCGTGGGAGCAGACTGGGCCCGACCTCGTGGCCTATGCGGCGCACGACGTGCGAAGCGGCGCCGAGCTCTCGGCGCTCGTGGAGGATGCGGCGATCATCCGAGCGGCCTACCTGGGCGTGGTGCCGGCAGCGGACTCGTCACCTGCCGCGTCCGCGGCCGGGTCGACCCCCGACACGCGCGGCAGATCCCGGCTCGGCATGGACCTGGGATGGGGCGCGGTCGCCGCGCTCGCGGTCGCGGCATTCGTGCTCACGCCGCTGCTGGTCAGGCTGGCGGAGGCGCTGTCGTGAGCGCCTGGTCGACGGCGAGCCGCGCGTGCTCGAGCGTCGTGTCGATGAGCGGCACCGTCGCGTCGGTGCCGTCGACGAGCAGCCCGATCTCCGTGCAGCCGAGCACGATGGCGCCGCATCCCCGCGCGACCAGCCCGGCCATCACCTCGCGGTAGCGCTCTCGCGCGGGCGCGGGCGTGCGCCCGTGTACGAGGTGCTCGAAGATGATCGCGTCCACGTCCACCTGCCCGACCGGATCGGGCACCCAGCCGACGAGCCCCCGCGCCTCGAGCGCGTCGATGTAGAAGTCCTCGGCCATCGTGAATCGCGTGCCGAGCAGTCCGACCGTCGTCACGCCCAGACGAGTGGCGGCCGCCTGGACGCCGTCGACCACGTGCAGGAGCGGCACGTCCACGGCTGCCTCGATCGCCGGCGCCACCTTGTGCATGGTGTTGGTCGCGAGCAGCAGCAGCTCGGCGCCCCCTGCCTCGAGGCGGCGCGCCTCGGTCGCGAGCAACTCCCCGGTGCCGTCCCAGTCGCCCGAGCGCTGCATCGCCTCCACCTCGGCGAAGTCGACGCTCGAGAGCAGGATGCGCGCGGAGTGGTGCCCGCCGAGGCGTTCGCCGACGAGCTCGTTGAGCCGGCGGTAGAGCTCCGCGGTGGACGGCCAGGCCATCCCGCCGATGATCCCGATCATGCGCATCGGACCAGCCTAGCGCCCCGCTGCCCGCGGCGTGGCCGCTTTCGGTGGGCAGGGTTGCCCGTCGCTGAGCAGGCATTTCGTGGAATTGGTGCCGCGTTCTGGCCGCATCGTGCAACGCCGTGGCCGCAATTGCCCGACAAGCAGGAGAACGCACCTCGCCCCGAACACGGAGCACACCCCAGCATGATGGTTCTTCCCCCAGTCGCAGGAGCACACGCCGGCCAGGCCACAGGCGGCGGTCTCATCGACACGTTCAAGAGCGCGATGGCCGGAGCCACCGGTGGCGCCGCCGGGACCTCGCAGACGCCGCCCCCGGGCCCGCGTGGCGACGGATCGGTCGGCCTCTTCGACGGCGTCCTCAAGAAGGCGCTCATCAGCGGCGCGCTCGGCGTCGGCATGGGCTTCATCCCCTTCCTGCCGGGCGGCCCGGTGCTGGGCGGCATCGTCGGCGCACTCGGTGGCGCGGCGATGGGCGTGTTCGGCAACTGGATGAAGATGAAGCAGATCAAGCAGGAGAACGAGGCTGCGCTCGCCGCGATGGGCGTCCAGGCCGACGACCCGGCCGTCAAGCAGATCCTGCAGAGCGGCAACGTCTCGCAGCTGATCCCGCTCATGACCCAGCAGGGTGCGACCGGTGCCGTCCAGCAGGGCGCGACCGGTGCGGTCCAGCAGGGCACCGGTGCCACGCAGCAGACGCCGAAGCAGAACATCCAGCTCATGACCGATCCCGCGACCGGCCAGTCGCAGCTGATCGACCTGACCACCGGCCAGGTCGTGCAGCAGGACTCCTCGGGCACGCCGAGCGGGCAGAGCGCCCAGCAGGCAGGCCAGCTGCCACAGGTGGTGGATCCCAGCGCGTCG
Organism: Thermoleophilia bacterium; assembly: GCA_025964455.1. Next base: position 4,237 of record JAOPYU010000194.1, read on the forward strand.
GTCGGGCAGTCGCCCGCCCCGAAGCAGGGCACCATCGCAGTCGGTTCCGGCGCGACCGGCACGGCACTCAACCCGAACGCCGCGGTCAATCCCGGTGTGGCGCCGGCGCTTGCGGGTGGTGGCGGCGCGGCCGGCGACGCGGGCCGCCCCACGCCGCCGATCGGCGTCAACTCCGCCGATGTCAGCTTCATCGCGCCGACCCAGGCAGGGGTCGGCGAGGCGCCGACCGCGACCGCCGTCGCCGGCGTGGAGACGCTGCAGGTCGACGCACCGCTCGACCGGACGCAGCTGGCAGCCACCCTCGCCAAGCTCGAGGCGCAGATCGCGCAGATCAAGGCCTACCTCGAGGAGCAGGAGCGTTCCGAGCAGCTCGACAAGGCAGCCGCGCGCTAGCGCACCGGCCACACGATTGTCGTGCGCGCACGTGCGCACGACGCAGGGTTCGATCACCTGCACTGCCCGAGGGCCTCGCACATGCGGGGCCCTCGGTGCGTTCAGGGGCGCCCCTGATGCCGCCGCGCCACTACAATCACCGCCATGGACGGCACCCACGAGAAGCGCACGCGCACCAAGAACCGCAACACCGAGCTCGGTGACCGCGCGTGCTTCTGCATCTCGTGCGGCTGGGCGCGCCGCTTCTACCCGGGCGTGGTCGAGCCGCCGGACGAGTGCCCCACGTGCGAGGGCGCGATCGTCAGCGCGTGCCCCGAGTGCGGCATCGACATCCTGAGCGTGATGGCGGTTGAGTGCGACGAGTGCGGCAGCGCCCTGCGCGCGCCCGAGGCCAACGGTGTCCGCATCCACCGACCCAAGCGCCTCCCGATGGCTCGTCCGGAGCAGGCCCCCGACGCCCCGGGCGGGATCGGGTCCTGTCAGTCGTGAACGACGCGAGGGGCTGCTGACGTGCCGCTCGTCCTGGGACTTCGCTATCCCTTCGCCGGGATCCGCAGCCTGCGCAAGCCCAAGGTCGGCCTGCTGGAGTGGTCGAGCGTTCGCATGCGCGTGCGCCCGAGCGACTGCGACCTGTACCTGCACATCAACAACGGCCGGTACCTGTCGCTCATGGACATCGGGCGCACCGACCACGCGGGGCGCAGCGGGCTGATCGGCATGTTCCGCTCGCGCGGCTGGAAGCCCGTCGCCGGTGGCGCGACGATCCGGTTCCGCCGCGAGCTGCGCATCGGGACTCGATACACCCTGCATACGCGGTGTGCGGGCTGGGACGACGGCTGGAGCTACTGGGAGCAGCGATTCGATCGCGCGGACGGACAGCTCGCGGCGCGTGCCTTCATCAAGGTCGCCGTCCTCGACGGTGACGGCTCGCGCCTTCCCTCCGCCGAGGTCATGCAGGCGCTCGGCATCGATCCCGTGTCACCGCCGCTACCGGAGGCCATCGCCGCCTGGCAGTCCTCCGAGTACGGCTGACCCGAAGCCCCCTGCTGCACCCCGGATCGGCGTGCACGCGTCGATACCGACCGAACGGCCCCGCGTCTCGCACCCTCCCGGCCGCGGCCGCCCGTGGCCTCGCCGTGGCCTACCCCGGCCCCCGACCCTCCGATCCTGCCGGCTGCCGAGCGGCCCGACCGGAAGTACAGATGACCACTGCGTCACACCCACCAGCTTGGAGGAGCCGGCCGGGGGACGCACACGGGAGGAGCACCACCGAATGGCCATCATGGGATTCAACCCCGCCGCCGAGATGTCACAGCTGCGAAACCAGCAGACGCTCGCCATGCAGGCATCCGCACCCGCCGCAGCCGCAGCCGCACCGGCTGATCCGGCCGCCGCTGCCGCAGCTGGAGCCGCCGCACCCGGCGCCGCCGCTGACGCAGCCATCGGCGCTCAGGCGGTGCAAGCTCCGCCGTCCACCTCGAAGATCGTGCTCCAGTCGGTCCTCAAGGGAGCGATGACCGGCGCATCGGTGACGCTCGGCCTCAAGCAGTTCGGTCCGCTGCTGCTGAAGGTGCCGTTCCTGTCCAAGATGCTCACCCCGGCGCTCGGCTTCCTGAGCAAGCTGCCGATCGTGGGCAAGGTGCTTCCGATGCTCGGCAAGGCCGGCATCCAGGGCTTCCTGATCGCAGGTCTCATCGGGGCCGGAGTTGGTGCCATCGCAGGCGCCCTCGGCGGGCTCAAGAAGGCGAAGGCGGCCGCTGCCGAGTACGCCGAGGCGATGGCCGCGCAGCAGGCGCAGCAGCCGCCGGCCGGCGACCCGGTCAACGCGCCGGCTCCCGAGGCGGCGCCTGCCCCAGCACCTGCACCGGTCAAGCCCAAGTACAAGAGCTGGATCATCGCTCGCAGCGGCTCGACGGCTCGCACCGGCGGCAGCATGGGTCACTACACGACCCGCAAGGGCGACACGATGGCGCAGCTCGCCAAGCGCTTCCACACGACGCCGGCGGAGATCAAGCGCCTGAACCCGGGCATCGGCTCGGACGTGCCGGTCGGCACGAAGCTGAAGCTGAAGCGCAAGGTCGTCCCGACCGCCACGCGCTGGAAGGGCTGAGGAGCCCACCTCGCCACGCGGGGAGTGGAACAGGATTGGTCGACCGCAGGAGGTCACACCCGTTCGCGGGTGCCTCGGCCGGCCATCGCACCACCCTCCCTCCCCCCGCACCACCCAGCAGGCAGCTGCCTCCTCCCTCCCCTCGCGCCGCTGCCTGCGCCCCGATCGCCCCGTCCTGACGGTCCTGCGGACGATCGGAATGCGAACACCTCCCTCCCTCGCACGCTGCAGGGCCCCGGATCTCCGGGGCCCTGCGGTCGTTGGTGCGCCGATGCGAGGTGGCGAGGTCTGACGCGCGCCGGACCGCCGCTCCCCCGACTTGTCGCGCAGACCGAGGTCTCCGGGTATCTGGTGCGCGACAAGTGGTCAGAGGGGGCGAGGTCTGACGCGCGCCGGACCGCCGTTCCCCCGACTTGTCGCGCAGACCGAGGTCTCCGGGTAGCTGGTGCGCGACAAGTGGTCAGAGGGGGGCGGGCGCGTCGCCGCGCATGAGTCGCACGCCCGGGCGCGACCGCGCTCGTGCGCGATGCGCGCCTGCCGCGTGCGCGCGCCACGTGCATCGCGCGAACGGCGATTCTGCGATAGGTTCGTGCTTGGCTCGCGAGCACCAGCCCGTCCCTCCCCGACGGTGCGTCCCCGCCCGATCGAGCCGCCCCCACGTCAAGGAGACCGCCGATGGCCACCGCCGCCCCGGACACGAACCCCAAGGCGCGCTTGCGCGAGCTGGGCCTCGATCGCGAGGACGCGATCGCGATGTACCGCAACATGCTGATCACGCGCGGCATCGAGGAACGTGGCCACATCCTGTTCCGCCAGGGCAAGATTCCGGGGTCGTTCTACACCGGTCGTGGCAACGAGGGTGCGGCCGTCGGCGCCGCCGCCGTCACGCGACCGCAGGACCACCTGTGCCCGCAGCAGCGCGACATGGGCGTGCACGTCTCCCGCGGCCTCGAGCCGTGGCGCATCTTCGCCCAGTACATGGGACGCGTCGGCGGCCCCACGCGCGGTCGCGACGGCAACGTCCACATCGGTGACTTCTCGCTCGGCGTCGTCGGCATGGTCTCGCACCTGCCGGCCATGCTGCCCGTGGCGGTCGGCCTGGCGCTCACCTATCGGATCAAGGGCGAGCGCGACCGCTGCGCTTTCGCGTGGTGCGGCGACGGCGCGTCCGCGCGCGGCGACTTCCACGAGGGCGTCAATCTCGCGGCGGTCCGCAAGCTGCCGATCGTCTTCATCATCGACAACAACCAGTGGGCCTACTCGACCCCGGGCAACCTCGGCTATAACACCGAGCATCCGTCCGATCGCGCGAAGGGCTACGGCATCGAGAGCGTCGTGGTCGACGGCACCGACGCCCTCTCGGTCTACGAGGCCGTCAAGACGGCGCGCGACAAGGCCGTCGCCGGCGGCGGCCCGACGGTCGTCGAGCTGGTGACGCTCCGCATGGAGGGCCACGCCGTGCACGACGATGCCTTCTACGTGCCGAAGGAGGACTTCGAGACGTGGGCCGCCAAGGACCCCGTCGAGCGCATGCGCTCCTTCCTGCTCGAAGCCGGCATGTCCGAGGACGAGGACGAGGAGATCCGCAGCGGCGTCAAGCGCATGCTCGCGGAGCAGCTCGAGAAGGCCGAGGCATCACCGCAGCCCGACCCGTCCACCGCCACGACCGGCGTCTACGCCACCCCCGAGGAGCTCGACACGCCGCACCACTGAAGGAGTGGTGACCACCGGTTCGAGTGACACGAGAAGGAAGTTTCGACATGGCTCAGATGACGTACCTGCAGGCGATCAGCGATGGTCTGCGCGAGGAGATGCGGCGCGACGAACGCGTCTTCCTGATCGGCGAGGACATCGGCGTGTACGGCGGCGCCTTCAAGGTGACCGACGGATTCCAGAAGGAGTTCGGGGAGTGGCGCGTCATCGATTCGCCGCTCTCGGAGACGGCCATCGTCGGTGCGTGCACCGGCGCCGCCCTCGGTGGCATGCGCCCTGTCGCGGAGATGCAGTTCGCCGACTTCGTCTCGTGCGCCTGGGACCACCTCACCACCGTGAGCGCGAAGCAGTACTACCGGATGGGCACGCCGATTCCGATGACGGTCCGCCTGCCCTGTGGCGGCGGCTTCTCGGGCGGCCCGTTCCACTCGCAGATGTACGACGGCTACTTCGCGCACGTGCCCGGGCTCAAGGTCGTGCTGCCCGCGACGCCGGAGGATGCCAAGGGCATGATGATCGAGGCGATCCGCGATCCCAACCCGGTGCTCTTCTTCGAGCACAAGCACCTGTACCGCCGGATCAAGGGCGAGGTGCCCGAGGGCGTGTACACGGTCCCGTTCGGCAAGGCGCGGACGGCCCGCGAGGGTGCCGACGTGACGATCGTCGCCTGGAGCGCGATGGTCCACGTCGCGATGGAGGCTGCCGAGCAGCTCGCCGGCGAGGGCATCGACTGCGAGGTGCTCGACATGCGCACGATCTCGCCGCTCGACTTCGAGGCGATCGCCACCAGCGTCACCAAGACGTCCAAGGCGCTCGTGCTCTACGAGGACACGCGCACCGGCGGCTTCGGCGGCGAGATCAGCGCGCGGATCGCGGAGGAGCTGTTCGAGACGCTCGACGCACCCGTGCGCCGCGTCGCCACGGCCGACTGCCCGATCCCGTTCTCACCGATCCTCGAGAAGGAAGTCCTGCCCCAGACCGCTGACGTGGTCGAGGCAGTGCGCGAGCTCTCGGCATACTGATACCGCTCGGCCGGGCATGAGTCCGGTCGAGGGACACCAGCGACACCACACCGAATCGGAGATCCACCACCATGAGCACCGTTGTCGACGTCGTGATGCCCCAGATGGGCGTGAGCGTGAGCGAGGGGACCATCTCGCAGTGGCTCAAGGCCGAGGGCGAGCACATCGAGAAGGACGAGACGCTGCTCGAGATCTCGACCGACAAGGTCGACACCGAGGTGCCGAGCCCGGCCAGCGGCATCGTCTCCAAGATCCACACCGCCGAGGGTGACACCGTCGACGTCGGCACGCTGCTGGCCCAGATCGAGATCGGCGGGGCTGGCGCGACGGATGCGCCCGCCGCCCCGGCTGCCGGTGAGCAGACCTCGATGGCCGAGGAGATCCCCGCCGCGCCCGCGACGCCCACCGAGTCGGTGCCGAACGATCCGGCTCCGGCCCCCGCGGCAGTCGCAGCGCCCGTCGCGCCGCCGGCTGCAGCTCCGGCCGCCGTGGCAGCGCCCGCCGCTGCCGCCGTGCCCGGCCGATTCGTGTCGCCCGTCGTGGCCCGCATCGCATCCGAGCAGGGCATCGACCCCAACACCGTGCCCGGCACCGGGAGCGGTGGCCGCGTC
>JAOPYU010000136.1 GCA_025964455.1 Thermoleophilia bacterium
TGGCGTTGGTCATGCGGCGCATCATGCACCACGCCGCGTGATGCCCGCCACTTGACGCCCGTTTGTCAGGTTCACCCTGACGATGTGGCGTCGAGGCAGTCCCAGTCGGGTCGATCAGCCCTCGTCAGCGCGCTGGGCGGCGGCGTTGGCCGCGGCGAACCCGATCCGGGAGTGCTCGCCGTCGCAGAAGGGCTTGGTCGCGCTCGCGCCGCAGCGGCAGAGCTTGATCACGTCGCCCTCGAGCACGTGCTCGGTGCCGTCCTGGTCGACGAGTCGCACCGGGCCGGTGATGCGGTAGGGCCCGTTGTCGCGGATCTCGATGTTGACGCGGTCTGACATGCCTGGCTCCCGTGCGATCGGTGTGGGCCCGATGCTAGCGTCAGAACCAGCGCAGGCGCCGGAAGACGACCAGCAGGCCGAGCGCGGTGAGCAGCGTCATCCCGAGGCCCCACCCCACGAAGGCATCGCGCGAGTCGACGTGCTCGACCATCCAGCCGAAGTTCTGGCCGAAGAATCCGGTCACGAACGTGAGCGGCAGGAAGATGGTGGAGATCACGGTGAGGCGCTGGGCGATCGCGCCCTGATGGGCCACGAGCATCGTGTAGTACGCCTCGAACACGCCGTCGAGGAGCAGGCGGCTCACCTCGACCTCGTCCACGACCCGCAGCGCGTGGTCCATCACGTCGCGGAAGTGGTCGCGCAACCCGACCTCGAAGCCCGGGATCTCCCCGAGCGAGGTACCGAGCGAGCGCAGTGCGTCGCGCTGGGCGAGGGCCACGCCGCGGAGCTCGATCAGGTCGCGGCGGCAGGCGCGCAGCTGGAGCAGCACCGCCTCGCGATCGATGCGGTCGGAATCGATCGAGCGCTCGAGCTGCTCGACCTGGTGGGCGATGTTGGCGGACGCGCTCGTGGTGGTGTCGACGACGACGTCGACGATCCGATGCACGATGCTGCCCTCGGTGATCGGCTCGCCCGATGCAGCGAGCAGCTCGCGAAGCCGCGTGATGTCCGCGTCCTCGTCTCGCCGGACCGAGACCACGTAGTCGCCATGGACGACGAGCGCGTGCTCGGAGAGCTCCAGCCGTCCGGGCGTCCCGTCGAGGCGGGCGGCATAGGTGATGACGAGCGTCTGGTCGCCGAAGTCGTCGATCTTGGGTCGCTGGAAGCCGTGCTCGAGGTCCTCCACCAGCAGCGGGTGCCAGCCGAGCGCCTCGCCGGCGCGACGCGCGAACGCCGTGGGCTCGGGATCGACGAGGTCGAGCCAGAAGAACTCTCCCTGTTCGCGGAGCGATCGGATCGCCGCCACGTCGACTGACGTCAGCACCTGCATGCGGGCCATCCTAGAACCCTCGTCCCCGCGCGCCCGTGCATGATCGATAGGCTGCAGGCATGGCTCCTCCCGTTCGCAACCTCGTCAACCTCCAGGAGGTCGCGAAGGGGTACTCCAGTCGCACGATCCTCGAGGACGTCTCCCTCGGCATCGGCGCGGGCGAGCGCATCGGCATCGTCGGGCGCAACGGGGACGGCAAGTCCACGCTCCTGCGACTGCTCGCGGGGATCGAGGAGCCCGACAGCGGCAGGATCGTGGTCTCGAGCGACGTGGAGCTCGCCATGCTCGGCCAGGGCGACGACCTCGACCCGGCCAGCACGATCCGCGAGGAGCTGGTCGGGGGTCGCGCCGACCACGAGTGGGCGGGGGATGCGCGCGTGCGCAGCGTCCTGACCGGCCTGCTCGGCGGCGTCGAGGTATCACGCTTCCCCGACGGGCTCGACACGACGATCGGTCCGCTGTCGGGCGGCGAGCGTCGCCGGATCGCCCTCGCCAAGCTGCTGCTCGACCAGCGCGAGCTGCTGCTGCTCGACGAGCCCACCAACCACCTCGACCTCGACGCGGTCGACTGGCTCGCCCAGCACCTCGTGTCGCGCCGCGGCGCGATCGTCGTCGTGACCCATGATCGCTGGTTCCTCGACGCCGTCTGCACGAACACGTGGGAGGTCGTCGACGGCGGGGTCCAGCAGTACGAGGGTGGCTACGCCTCCTATGTGCTCGCGCGCGCCGAGCGCGACCGCCAGGCCGCATCGCGCGATGCCCGCCGCCGCAACCTGCTGCGCAAGGAGCTCGCGTGGCTGCGCCGGGGCCCGCCGGCGCGCACCTCCAAGCCCAAGTTCCGCATCGAGGCCGCGAACGAGCTGATTGCGGATGTCCCGGATCCGCGCGACGGCGTGGAGCTGCTGCGCTTCGCCACGCGGCGCCTCGGTGACCGGGTGCTCGATGCCATCGACGTGACCATGCGCATGGGCGACCGCACGCTGCTCGACGACACCACGTGGCGGCTCGGGCCGGGCGCGCGCGTCGCGCTGGTGGGCGCGAACGGATCGGGCAAGACGACCCTCATCCGGTTGCTCGCCGGAGAGCTGAGCCCGAGTGCGGGGCGCATCGAGCGCGGGGCGACGGTGCGGCTCGCGCACCTCTCCCAGGACGCGGTCGAGCTCGATGGCGACCTGCGGGTGCTGGAATCGCTCGAGGACGTGCGCCAGACCACGCGCACGAGTGACGGGCAGGAGCAGAGCGCCACGCAGCTGTGCGACCGATTCGGCTTCCGCGGCCCCAAGTCGCGTTCCTTCGTGAAGGACCTGTCCGGTGGCGAGCGCCGCCGCCTGCAGCTCATGCGCCTGCTCATGGAAGAGCCCAACGTGCTCATCCTCGACGAGCCGACCAACGACCTGGACATCGACACGCTCACGGCGCTCGAGGACCTGCTCGACGGATGGGCCGGCACGCTCGTGGTGGTGAGCCATGACCGGTACTTCGTCGAGCGCACGTGCGATGACGTGTACGCGATCACCGAGGCTGACGTGCGGCACCTGCCGCGCGGGATCGACCAGTACGTCGAGCAGCGGCGCGCGGAGCTCGAGGCGGAAGCGGCGGCGCTGGGCGGCGGCGGGAGCGCGGCCGGCGCTCCCACGAGCGCGAAAGCTGCTGCCACCAAGGCGTCGAACGCCGACCTGCGCCAGGCCAAGAAGGACCTCGTGCGGCTGGATCGCCAGCTCGCGCGCTACGCCGCCCGCGAGCTCGAGCTGCAGGAGGAGATGGCGGCCGCCGCGACCGACCACGAACGCCTCGCGCAGCTCCAGGCGGAGCTGACCGCGCTCGTCGCCACCCGCGAGGTCGCCGAGGCCGACTGGATCGCGGCGAGCGAGATCGTCGACGCCTGACGCTCCGGCGCCGCGGGCCTGTGCGCGAGGCGTCGCATCGTCAAAAAGCGCGCTCGGAGCGAACACTCGACCACAGGTTGATGTTGTCGGATCGAGGCGCTGATCCGACGCTGTGGGAGAGCGGTGCACGTCGCCGCCACGGTCCGTCCGGCCGTGCGTTCCGGGTGTCGCCCGGGCAGCGTCGCGACGGGCCACGAGAACCATCCGGCCATGCCACGGGTGCCGCCCTGGCAGCGTCGGACGGGTGCGACACCGGCTGCCACGCGGATGGGAGCCGGACCGGTTCCAGCGTTCACGCGGACCGGGCCGGGAGCGCGCCCCGGCCCGGTCCCCGACTGCGCTCGAGGCGCGTGTCGCGATCGGTCGAACCTGGGTATGGCGTCGTGGTCGAACGCAACCACCAACCCGAGGTATCGGCATGCGCGTCATGGTTTTCGTGAAGGGCGACCCGTCGGCCAGCGAGGCGACGGAGGAGATGTTCGCCGAGATGGGTCGCTACAACGAGGAGCTCGTCTCGGCTGGTGTCATGGTCACGGGCGAAGGCCTGCTCGGCAGTTCGTTCGGCCGCCGCGTCACCTTCCGCGATGCGCGCGAGACGACCGTGACCGAAGGCCCCTTCGCCGATCCCGAGTCGCTCGTCTCGGGCTTCTGGATCTTCCAGGTGGCCGACATGGACGAGGCGGTCGCATGGGCCCGCAAGGCGCCATTCCCGCCCGGGCAGACGCTCGAGCTGCGACGCATCGCCGAGGCGGAGGACTTCGGCGAGGCGCTCACCCCGGAGCTCAAGGAGCAGGAGCGTGAGCTGCGCGAGCGCAACGAAGCGCGCCAGCACGGCTGAGCGGTGGCGTTCGACGTCGAGATGGCGGAGCGTATGCGCGACCTGCTCGCGGAGGATCCGCGCATGAGCGAGCGGAAGATGTTCGGCTCGATCGCGTTATTCGTCGACGGCAACATGGCGTGCGGCGTGCGCGAGGACGACATCCTGATCCGCGTCGGCCCTGATGACTACGAGACTGCGCTCCTGAGCCCCGAAGCGGAGCCCTTCGCGCCCGGTGGGCGCACGATGCGCGGCTTCGTGCAGATCGACACCGCCACGTTCGCCGACGACGACGGGCTGCTCGCCGCGTGGTTGATGCGCGGCGTGGCCTTTGCCGGGTCACTCCCGCCCAAGTAAGCTCGCGCGATGCAGACCGAACGCCTTGCCGTCAGCCTCCGGGGAGTGGTCAAGCGCTACGGGGACCTCCTCGCCGTCGACCACCTCGACCTCGATGTTCCCGAAGGGGCGTGCGTCGGCCTGCTCGGCCCCAACGGTGCCGGCAAGTCGACGACCATGCGCATGCTCACCGCGCAGGCGATCGCCACCGAAGGCACGCTCCACGTGCTCGGTTACAGCCTCCCCGGCGACAGCAAGCAGGCGCGAGCGGCGTGCGGCGTCGTGCCGCAGCTCGACAACCTCGACGTGACGCTCACTGTGGAGCAGAACCTCGTGGTGTTCAGCCACCTGTACCGGATCCCGCGCCGTGAACGCCGCGCAGCGGTGGAACGCGCGCTCGAGATCGCGCGGCTGACCGATCGCCGCGACACCAAGATCGAGCAGCTGTCCGGCGGCATGCGCCGGCGCCTGCTCATAGCCCGCGCGCTCGTGCACCGGCCACGCCTGGTGCTGCTCGACGAGCCGACCGTCGGCCTTGACCCCCAGGTGCGCCAGGAGCTCTGGGCGCTCATCGACGGGCTGCGCGCACAGGGGACGTCCATCCTCATGACGACGCACTACATCGAGGAGGCGGAGCGCCTCTGCGACACCGTCACGATCGTCTCGAAGGGCGCGGCGGTCGCGAGTGGCCCGCCGGCGGAGCTCGTGCGCAGCCACGCCGGTGAGCGGGCATGGGAGGTCTACGGTCCGGTCGACATGCTGGCGGACGTCGAGCGCATCGCGGCTGAATCGGGTCGCCCGACCCGGCGCACCGGCACCTCGGTGTCCGTACTTGGCGGCGACGTCGCGCCGGCCGGCTACGAGGACGTCGCCCGCGAGCGGACCTCGAACCTCGAAGACGTGTTCGTCCTGCTGACAGGCGAGGAGATCGCATGACTGACACCATG
>JAOPYU010000288.1 GCA_025964455.1 Thermoleophilia bacterium
ACGGCCGCAGGCCGGGGCCCCAGTACGCGTCGGCGCGGCCGGTGGCGACCTGCGCGAGGGCGCAGGCGGCGCTGCCGCCCCGACGCACGTCGCGTGCACGATCGATGAGCGCGCCGAACACGTCGCCGGCGCACTCGCGTTGGTCGGGGCGGCCGTGGTTGACCTCGACGAGTGCATCGATGAGCGGGCGGTCCCGAGTGATGTCACAGCGTTCCGTGCCCGCCCAGGCGCCGCCGCCGCGCACCGCATGCGTGCACCTGTCGAGGGCGGGCTCCTCGACCACGCCGACCACGATGCGCCCGTCGGCCTCGCGCTCGATGGCGATGCTGACAGCCCAGTCCGAGCGCCCGTAGAGGTAGTTGGTGGTCCCGTCGATCGGGTCCACGAGCCATCGATAACCGCTGGTGCCGTGCTGCTCGCCCGCCTCCTCGCCGAGGATACCGTCGCGTGGACGCGCAGCGCGGATCACCTCCCGTGCGGCGGCCTCCGCCTCGCGGTCTGCCTGGCTGACCAGGTCGTCACGGCCCGCCTTCTGGTCCACGCAGAGCCCGGGGCGGCGCTGCCAGTCGAGCGCGACCGTCGCCGCCGCCCTGGAGGCCTCGATGGCCACCTCGAGCAGTGCCTGCAGTTCCCGGCTCATGCCGGACGCCGGGACACGACGGCGCGGCGCGGCGATGGGCGCCGCCTGTCGAGCGCCGCACGGACCGGTGAACCCACCGTGCGGAGCGACTGCCCCGCGAAGAAGGCGTGCCCGCCGACCACGAGCAGCCACGGAAGCGGCACGAGCCCTGGATCGGCGATGCCTGCCGTCCACGCGACGAGTGCGAGGACGGCTGCCCAACCGAGCAGCAGCGCCGGCCGGGCGTGGGCCGTGCGTGCGACCAGCACGGCACCCACGGCGCCGGCGACCGACACGGCGCCGGTCCACACGGACGCCCCCTGCAACAGGGCCCCTGCGGCCGCCGCACTCGCCGCCGAGACGAGCAGGGCGAGATTCCAGGGTGCGCGCAGCGTGGTCGCACCTGCCAGCGGGCGCCACGACTCCGGACGGCCGTCGGCGGCCCCGTCCGGCACCCTCGACGGCAACCACCGACGCAAGCTGGTGGTGTGTTCACGAGCGCGGGCACGCTCGAGTCGCCAGCGCAGCTGGCCGTCCGTCACCTCTGCGAAAGCGAGTGATTCGAGGGCCCAGCGGGCGGTCACGAACGCCACACCGAACGCCCAGAACGCCGTAGTGGCCGCGAGTGCCAAGCCGGGACGCCCACCCAGATCCACGGCGAGCGCCATGCCCGCCATCCCCCGGATCGCGTACCCGCCTCCGGCGACGAGCCACAGCGAGGTGATCCATCCGGTCACGCCTGGCTGCCCATGGCCGGTGGCGTTCGAGCGAGCCACCTCGTACACGATCGCCACGCCGAACACCCCGACCACGAGCGCGAACACGATCCAGATGAGGTCGAGCGCCGGAGCGGCCACCGCGATCGCCGCGGCAAGCGCGAGGCGGATGCCGACGACCGCCCAGCTGGCGCGCTTGCGCGACGGCCCTCGTTCGATCGGGCCCGGCAGCCGGCCCCGCTCGTCAGCGTCGGGGTGCGCCTGGTCCGCCTCGAATCCACGAATGTCGTTCCACTGGTACCGCGCCTGGTAGATGAGCAGCTCCAGGATGCCCCATGCGATCGCGGCGCGCAGGAGCGACGCCGGTTCGGGCCGGCCGACCGAGAGCGTGCCCACCGCGAAGGACAGCGGCAGCAACCATCCCTTGATCACGTCCTTGGGACGGGGCAGCAACAGGTAACTGCGCAGCGTGCGCGACACGTGGTCCTCCTCCATGGGGCGTGCTGAACCGATTTCGACGACCCTCTACCCGGGCCGAGAATCGCTAGCTCGCCGAGGTACGTGCCGGGTTCATTCGGTCGGCGGCAGCGGCTTCGGGCCCGCGGCGGATGACTCGAGGATGAACCGGCGGATGGCGAGCGGGTCGTTGCCCGCCTTGCGCAGGTACCGGTCGGCGCCTGCCGCGAGCGCCTCCGCTTCGCCTGCGTCGCCGACTGTCGACGCTGTCCAGATGACGATCCACGCGCGGGGCGCTTCGCGCCGGATCTCGGGGAGTGCGGAGAACCCGTCCAGGATCGGCATGCTCACGTCGAGGACGATGATGTCCGGGTTGCACGACCCGGCGAGCTCGATCCCCTGCGCGCCGTTCGCAGCCTCGGCGACGACCTCCACGTCCGTGTCCTCGAGCATCATCCGCACGAGCTTGCGCACGTCGGCGTTGTCATCGATCACGAGGAGTCGGGATGAGGTAGCGCTCTGGGGCATGCACAGGTGACATGCCACGAGCGGCGCGAGCCAAACGCATGAGGCAGGCACCCGATCGAACGTACGTTCGTGCATCGCGCTACGCTGTAGTGCATGGCGCGTGTCACCTACAGCGAGACCGAGACCGGGCGGGCGCTCGGTCGGGTCACCGGGAACCTGATCCAGTGGTCGCTCAACCCGTACACGGGATGCGTGCATCGCTGCACCTTCTGCTACGTGCGTGGGTTCGAACGTCGCGCCGGCCGCCCCTCCGATGACCGGTACGGCAGCGACATCCGGGTGAAGGTCAACATCGTCGATCAGCTGCGCCGGGAGCTGCGCACGCGCTCGTGCCCCCAGGGCGTGACCATCGGCACCGCGACCGATCCCTACCAGCCTGCAGAAGGGCGCTATCGCCTCACCCGCGGGTGCATCCGCGAGCTGGGCGCAGCACGTGTCCCGATCGACATCATCACGCGTGGGCCGCTGATCATCCGCGACATCGACGTGCTGACCGAGGCAGCGCGGTGCGCTCCCGTGCGGGTGAACCTGTCGATCCCCACCGTCGACCTCGACGTGTGGCGCGCCACCGAACCGAGCACGGCGCCGCCCCACCAGCGCTTCCGCGCGATGCGCGAGCTGACCGACGCGGGCATCGACACGAGCATCGGGCTGGCGCCCCTGCTCCCGGGCATCTCCGATTCCATGGAGAGCGTCCGCCGCGTGCTCGAACAGGCCCGGGCGAGCGGCGCATGCCGGGCCTGGGTGAACATGCTCAACTTGCGGCCCGGCGTATACGAGCACTTCATGGAAGGTCTCGCTCGGGACTTCCCCGACGACGTCGAGCGCTACGTCGCGCAGTACGGCACGCGCCCCTACCTGCCCGCTGCGCGGGACAAGGAGATCAAGCTTGCGGTCAGTGCGATCAAGCGGGAGGTCGGCATCGCCGACCGGCGCGCGAATCCGATCGTCCCCGAGCTGCAGCTCTCACTGCTGTAATCTGTGGGCTGGCTGCGCTGCGTCGCGACCAGTGCAGCCTGGGCCGCGGCCGCGCGCACGTCCGTGCAGAGGACATCTGCGCCGACGCGCCGCCACGCGTCCGTGTCCGCGCCGGTGAACGCAGCTCCGCCCACCAGGACGGGGTCGCGGTAGCCGTTCCAGCGCAGGTCGCGAATGAGGCCCTGCACCACGTCGAGGTTCTCGGACATGGTCGCCGACAGGCCGACGAGCGCCGGGCGGAGGTCCTCGACGATCTGGACGATGTCACCGTCCGGTACGTCCGATCCGAGATATCGCACCGACCATCCCTGTGCTTCGAATGCGTCGGCGATCAGGTGCGGACCGAGGGAGTGCATCTCGCCGCGCACGCCGCCAATGACCGCCAGCAACCCCGCCCCTGACATGGGCGCTGGCGCGCGGTGGTAGAGCACGTTGAGCGCGTACTGCGATATCGCGGTCGCCACGTGCTCCTCGGCGACCGAGATGGTTCCGGCCGCCCACCCCCGGCCGATTTCGTGCTGTGCCCACTCGATCACGTCGGCATAGAGCACCAGGAGCGGGCAGCCCTCGTCGAACGCGTCGGTGAGGACCGCTATCGCGCGATGGCGATCCCCGTCGATCAGTGCCGCGAGGTAGGCCGACGCGACGGGTGCGGCGTTCGTGACGGCGGGAGCGATCACGTCGTGCCCCCCTGACCGTCGCCGCTGCAGTTCGGGCACAGCGCCATTCGCTCCTCGGCGATTCGGAGGCGGGTGCGCAGCGAATCGACTTCGGCCGCAGCTTCGTCGAGGTCCAGCATCGCCTGCTCGAGCATCCGCGTCGTACGCGCGCTCTCGCGGGTGAGGACCGCGAGGTCGGTGTTCACGCGTGCGAGCTGCTCGTGGTACATCTCCGCATCGCTCGACATGCCACAGATACTAGCGCCCGATGTCGAAGCCCGGAGCGAACCAATAACTGGAACACATGGTCCATTTTTTCTCCAGCAATTGATCGGAGCTGCCGATAGCCGCCACGATGAGTGCCCACTTGATGTTCACGGTTGCCCTGTCGGTCGGTTTCGCGCTGCAGCTCGTTGCCTGGCGCATCGTGGTGCGCCGCGCCCGGCTCACCGGGCTCGAGCGCGACGCGGCGCGCGATCGCCGTGCCGCCCCCTCCCGCGCGGCGTTCGATCGGCTCGCCGACCAGGAGCTTGCGCGCGCGCAGCGCCTTGGCCATGACCTGTCGATCGCCGTGTTCGACACCGATGCGCTCGGCGAGTGCAACGACGTACATGGCTACGCGTCCGGCGACCTGCTCATCTCGGCCACGCGGCGCGTGCTCGTGGAGGAGGCGCGTCGCATCGACACGATCGTGTCGCTGGGCGGTGGTGCGTGGGCCATGCTGCTCCCGGACCTGTCCCGCGAGGATGCTGGCCGGACCGTGGAGGCCCTGCGTGCCGCCGTCCATGGACGCGTCGCCGAGGAACTCGTCGTCGCGCTTGGCATCGACCACGCGCAGGTGCCGACGCTGAGCGCCGGCGCAGCCACGTCCGCGGCCGGCTCGATCTCGGCCAAGGACCTCATGCAGGCGTCGGACCAGGCCTGCCTCGCGGCCAAGGCCCAGGGCGGCGACCGCTCGTGCGGCTGGAGCACCGAGGCACGCGACATCGTCCGCCGCGCCGCGGGTCGGCGCCGCCAGCAGCGCGACAGCGAGCTTGCCACCGTGCTGTCGCTCGCCGAGGCGCTCGACCTGCGCGACGCCGATACCTCCAACCACTCGCGGCAGGTGGGTCGCTACGCGGAGCTCATGGCGCAGGGTCTGGGGCTCGCCCCGGCGCATGTCGAGCGGGTACGGGTTGCCGGGCTCCTCCACGACATCGGCAAGATCGGCGTCCCCGATTCCGTGCTGCGCAAGCCCGGCAAGCTCGACGAGGACGAGTGGGCGCAGATGCAGGCACACCCGGAGATCGGCGCTCGACTGCTGGCTTCGATCGACGCGGAAGACATCCGCAGCTGGGTGATCGCACACCATGAACGCCCCGATGGCCGCGGCTACCCGCACGGACTCAGCAATGCCGACATCCCACTCGAAGCCAAGATCCTCTCCGTGGCCGACGCGTACGAGGCGATGACTGCCGACCGCGTCTATCGCGCAGCGCCCGGCCCGGTGATCGCCCGAGCCGAGCTCGACAAGTGGCGAGGTGCGCAGTTCGACGGCGAGGTCGTCGACGTGTTCCTGCAGGTCCTCGACGAGCTGGAGCCGCTCCCGGCCCCGGGCGAGGAGACCGGCGCGACCGTCACGCAGCTGCGCCCGGTGCAGCCGCCCGCGAGCGACTCAGGCGACGCCCAGGAGGCGGAGGCAGCATGAGCGCGCCCGTCGATGTGCCGATCCGGCTCGCCAGTGACGGCTCCGAGGTCACGCTGCGGGAGCTCTCGGGCGGCCAGCCGATGCTCGTGGTGCTGACGCGCCACATGGACTGCCCGTACTGCGAGGTGCACGTCGGGCGGGTGCAGCGCAGCCGCAATCGGTTGGGGCGGATCGTGGTGGTGGCACACGGCGACGTCGATGAGCTGCGCGAGCACTACATCGACCTGCCGGACGAGATCGTCGTCGTGACGGATTCGACGCAGGCCCTGTACGACGCCTTCGCGACTCGCAGGTATGCCAGCGCACGGGAGATTCGCGTCCGGGCCCGCAGCCTGTTCACCCACGGCCTCTGGCACGTGCTGCGAGGACGGCGCATCTCGCGCCCCGGCCAGGACCTGCTCCAGCTCGGCGGCGACGCCGTGGTCGACACCGACGGGCGCGTCGCGTTCATCCACCGCGCGACCAAGCCGGACGACCGCCTCGACATCAGTGAACTGGCGAGCCGGCTCCACCGCGCGGGCTGACCCCAGCCCGTCGCGCGGTGCGCCGCCGCGGCACTACCGACCGATATCGAAGCCCGGCGTGAAGGACGGCGTGCCGCTGGGCTCCTGCCCGGCAGGTGTGTCGCGCTGGGGAAGCGCGAGGTCCGAGGCGCGCGACGGGCGCGGCGGGGTGGTCGTGGTGTCGAGCACCATGAGCTTGCCGGCACGGATCGCGTCGAGCACCTGGTCGGAGATGAC
Source organism: Thermoleophilia bacterium (assembly GCA_025964455.1). The sequence goes on from JAOPYU010000288.1 coordinate 6,384, forward strand.
CGTGTCGGCGGCCGGGCCGGGCTGCAGGCCGGAGATCGCGGCGCGCACGCCGATGTCAGTGCCAACAGCGTTGTTGTGCATGTCCATCGCCGAGGAGTACTGGTTGTGCAGGCCGGTGAGCTTGGAGTCGGCCTCGTGGGCGATGCCCTCCTTGGCGACCAGGTCGATCGCCTGCTCCACGGTCGTGCCCGCAACGGTGATGAGGCGATAGGACATGAGCGCTTCGCCGTAGGCGTGGCGGTACGCGTCGGAGCCGTTGTCGTAGCCCTGCTTGTCGCGGCCGCCCTGGAACAGGTCGTGTTCGGCCTGGATCGCATCCATCTGCGCGGCATAGCTCACCTTGACCCAGCTCGGGTGCACGATGCCGGTTCGCAGCGCGAGCTTCACGAGGCTGATGTCACCGGTCAGCTTCGCCCAGAGCGTTCCGCGCGCAGTACCGCCCTGGCCGACCTTCACGGGCCCGAACAGCGGGGGGAGCTTGAACGACATGCGGACTTCCTTCTCGAGGGTGCCGCTGCACTGTCGCGCACGCACGTGAACAGACCGGCCGATCGGCGCTGACGTGGCCGCTTGCACCGCGCGGGTGGCCGTACCGGCTCGGGGCCCGCCTCGGACCTGGGCGGCGCGCATCTCGTTGAAGTGGCCGGGGTTAGACTTGAACTCACGACCCCACGATTTTCAGTCGTGTGCTCTACCAGCTGAGCTACCCGGCCGGGTCGTGGCCTGGTACCAGTCGCTCGCGAGCCGCGCCGCGACCGCCGCC
>JAOPYU010000293.1 GCA_025964455.1 Thermoleophilia bacterium
GTGGATCGGCACCGGATGCCGAGCGCAAGCTCGTGATCGCCGGTGCGCACCTCGACAGCGTGCGTGGCGCGCCGGGCGCCAACGACAACGCGTCGGGCTCGTCGACGCTCATCGAACTCGCGAAGTCGTTCAACGGCATCGACACCAAGAACGACCTGCGCCTCGTCTGGTTCGACGGCGAGGAGGCCGGGCTGCTCGGCTCCAAGGCCCACGCCAAGGCGCATCCGGAGGACATGGCGCGCGCCGTCGGCATGATCAACATGGACATGGTCGGCTCGCCGTTCGGCACCGTCGGGTTCTCGCTCGGCCCGCACACGGGCAACGGCATCCTCGACGCGATCAAGGGCGTGATGACGCGCACCGGCATGGCGGGCGTCAACCACGACGAGCGTCACAGTCGCAGCGACCACGCGGCGTTCGACGCGGCTGGCGTGCCGGCGCTCGACTTCGGCGTCTCGGTCAAGAACCTGAACAAGGAAGATCCGTACTACCACTCGAACCGCGACACGATCGACAAGATCAATCCGCAGGTGCTCGAGGGATACGGCGACCTGATCGCGGTGACGATCCTTGACCTCGCCAATCGCACGTCCAAGTTCGCGCCGCTGGTGCCGGGTGGCGGCCGCCCGCCGGTCGACAACGGTCACCCCAAGTAGTACCGGGCCCGCAACCTAGGTAGTTGTACGGATTCAAGATAGTGGATCCGGGCGCATGGTGGTGCCATGGGAACCTCTGCCTGCAGCTCCGCCGCACCGATGCCGTTCAGCGCGACCGCCGCGCCCGTCGCGCCAGCACCTGCGCCTTCACCCGCTCCGGGTGCAGTCGCAGCTGCCAGTGGTGGTGGGGCACCGGGCCAGTCGCCGATCCAGGCGGCGCCGCAGCCTCCCGGCAAGGTGTCAGGCGGCGGCGACGTCGCCCCGAGCGGTGACATCGGAGCCGCCATCCAAGCGCTCTCGGCCGCGATCGAGCAGCTCTCGGCAGCGGTTGCCGCGATCCAGGGCGGTGGCGTCTCCGGTGGCGGCGGCGTCGGTGGATGCGGGATGGCCGGATGCACGATGCCCGACTGCGGTGGCGCGAGCGGTGGTGGCGGCATGGCTGCTGCATCGCAGGCGTCGACCGGCGCGAGCGCGATCGGTGCCGCACCCGGCCCTGCTCCAGCTCCAGCTCCTGCACTGCCTGCAGCGCCCGCGGTCGCTCCGGCGTCCGCGCCCGGCACGCAGCCGGCGACGACCCGTGCTCCTGCGGCAGGCGCCCAGCCGCCGATGCCTGCGAGCGCACGAGGTGGTGGCGCGAGCGGCGCACCCGACGCGCACGCCGGCCACTCGCACTGACCCCTCAGCCAGCGTGCGTCGGCTCACCGGCCGCTGCGCGCTGCAGCGTCTCGATGTCGAGCTTGCGCATCTGGAGCATCGCCTCGGTGGCGCGCTGGTTGGCCTCGTCGTCACCGCCGCCGAGCAGCTCGCGGATGTTCGAGGGCAGCACCTGCCACGAGAGGCCGAAGCGGTCCTTGCACCAGCCGCACTGGCTCTCCTCGCCACCGTCGGCGATGAGTGCGTTCCAGACCTCGTCCAGCTCGGCCTGCGTGTCACGCAGGACCACGAATGACACAGCCTCGCTGAAGGTGAAGTTCGGACCACCGTTGAGCGCGGAGAAGTGCGCGCCCTCCACCGTGAAGTCGACCGTCATCGCCGAGCCCGCGGGCTGGCCGCTCGCCTCGGCGAGCTCCTCGCCGAACCGCTCCACGTGGCCGATGCTTCCGTCGCGCAGCACCGACACGTAGAAGTTCGCGGCTTCCTCGGCGTTTCCGTCGAACCACAGGCAGGTCGTGATCATCGCTGGCGCTCCATCTCAGGCTGGTCGGTCAGGCTCGATTCGATGCCTACCCACCCGCCCGAGGACCATGCGAACGGCTGCTCAGGCCTCGTCCTTCGGGGAGAACTCGAGCGCGCACGAGTTGATGCAATAGCGCTCGCCCGACTGTCCGGGACCGTCCGGGAACACGTGGCCGAGGTGCCCGTCGCAGGCAGCGCAGCGCACCTCGGTGCGACGCATGCCGTGGGAGGTGTCCTCGATCAGCCGCACGTGCTCGGTGTTGGCGGGATCGGTGAAGCTCGGCCAGCCGCTGCCGGACTCGAACTTGGTGGTGCTCTTGAACAGCTCCGTGCCACAGCCCGCGCAGGTGAAGGTGCCGTCGCGGTGCTCGTGCAGCAGCGCGCCCGTGCCGAGGCGCTCGGTGCCCTGCTCGCGGAGCACCGCGTACTGCTCGGGGGAGAGCAGCTCGCGCCACTCGTGTGCGGGTCGCTGGATCTTCTGCGTCATTTCGGCCTCCTGGTGGGTGGTGCACTCGCTCTACCAGCAGGATACGCACGCCGCGCCCCATCGGCTGTCGGCGCGCCTACAAGCGAGGGTCCTGCCGTGCTGCAACCGCCGGGTGACCCGGAGCCGATAGCCGGGAGGATGGGGTGACGGAGGGGTCATGCTCGCGCAGGCAGCACATGCAGGGGGATCGATCGCCAGGCTGGGCGAGACCGTCGCCGCGCGCATGTCCGACGAGTTCGTGGAATCTGTGCGGGCGCGCGGCATGGCCAACGTCGACGTGCAGCTCACCCCGCTGGCCCCGGAACTCGTCGATGCCGTGGCGACAGAGCTCGCGGGGGCGCTCGCCTGGGTGAACAACGGCCAGTGCTCGGAACGGGCCTTGGTTTCTGCACT
>JAOPYU010000316.1 GCA_025964455.1 Thermoleophilia bacterium
CGACGCCGTCGCGCCCGACCGCGCCTCGCGCTGCCAGGCCAGCGCCGTGCACAGGAAACACGCCTGGCCGCGCCCGGTCAGGGACGCCCCCGCGACCGTTGCGCGCCCGTCGACGCGACCGACCCACGCGCCACGAGGGCCGAGGATCGGGCGGACGTCGATCGACGACGGCGGCGCCACCGGTACCGAGCCGCCCCCGAACGTCCGCGTGCGTTCGGCGTGGCGCGCGCCGGTCGCGACGGTCGCGGCGGTGGGGCGCCCTGCGACCGCACCGTGGAGCCGTGTGCCGATCGCGTCGGCGACCTGTGGCGCCTGCGTCACCAGCCCCGCGGACGCGGCAGCCAGCAGCACCGTGACCGCCCCCGCCAGCCCGACGTGCTCGAGCGTGGTGGTCCCGGCTTCCGATCGATGTCCGCTCCGTCGCATGTGGACAGTGAACGGAGATCGGTGTCACGCGATGCGCACGACGTGTGTCGTCTGTGTGCCACCTCGGTGGCGCCGCACCTACGTGCGTCAGGTCATCAGTTCGTCACCGATCGGGGCGAGCGCCTCGATCACGTTGCGGATGTGCTCGTCCAGCTCGATGCCGAGCTCCTCGGCACCCACCCGGACATCCTCGCGACTGACCCCCGCAGCGAAGCTCGCCACCTTCAGCTTCTTGCGGACGCTCTTGGGAGCCATCCCGCCGAACCCCTCCGGACGCATCCGGGCGACCGCGACCACGAAGCCGCACAGCTCGTCGCACGCGAACAACGTGCGCTCGAGGTCGGTGGTGCGCTCGACCCCGGTGTGCGGCGCATGGGACTGGATCGCCCGCACCACGACTTCGGGCCAGCCCGCGTCGCGCAGCATCGGCGCGCCCGCCGACGGGTGCTCCTCGAGCGTGGGGTGGATCTCCCAGTCGAAGTCGTGCAGCAGCCCGGTGCACCCCCACAGTTCCTCGTCCGCCTCGCGCGTGCGCGCGTAGAAACGCATGGCGGCCTCCACGGCGCGTGCATGGCCGAGCAGGCCCGGCTGCGTCGTGTGCGCCGTGAGCAGCGTCCACGCCGCATCGCGCCCCGGGATCTGGACCTGTGGCTCGCTCGTCGTCATGGGCCGCTCCTGCCCGATCGCGTTCGGTGTGCACCATGCGCCCGTCGCCGGTGCGAGGATCACGCGATGCGAATCAACGCCGCCGCCCAGTCCGTCTCGTCCACGTCCCCGACCGCTGCCCTGCCGCCGCTCCAGGAGCGAACGCCCGAGCAGCTCAAGGAGGGCATGGTCGTCGCCGTGAAGGGTGCCGGCAGCGCCGACGTCGCCGTGGCACGGCTGATCCAGGACGGCGCGCAGTTCATGGCACGCACGGCGGGCACCACCCTCGGTCTCGCGACGGTCGAGATCAACTACGCCGCCGCCGATCGCCAGGGGGCGCTCGGCCTCGCGACGTTCCAGGGAACCAAGGGCTGGTTCGCCCTGTCGCAGCGCTCGACCAAGGGCCTGCTCGAGGGGATCGAGCGGCTTCGCTCCACGCCGTGGACGCAGTGGAGCGAGGGGCAGCGCCAGGCGTTCGTACAGGCCAACGAGACCATCCTGCACGAGGCGTCGCACGTGACGCTCAATGGCTACACGAGCGCGGACGTCAACGCGTGGCACTCCGCCAACCGCGATTTCGAGGAAGGCCTGAGCGAGGTCGCGACGATGACGCACATCGCCGACTTCATGCGCGACGAGTTCGGGCTCGAGATCGGGGACCAGACCGAGCGCATCTCCCAGTCCGTCTCCGCGTACACCCGCTTCTCCGAGCGCATCCAGCGCATGCTCGCGATGGGTGCGGGCGGCGACCGCGCAGCACTCGCAGCGGCTGCCGCGACGGTGGCGGACGGGATCGCCGCCGACCAGCGCATCCCGGAGATCGCGCGCCGCATGGGCCTCGCGCTCGGCGGCCCGACCGCTCCGGCCGAGCTGATCGCTGAGATCGCCAAGACGCTTCCGGGCTTCGTTGCGGAGCAGAACGGGACGCGCACCAAGCTGATGGAGCTGCAGGCTGCGCTCGTGGACCACAAGGCGGGCCATCCGCTCGCCGACGTGGGCGGTTTCCTCACCGAGCTGCGCGAGCGCCACGACGCCGAGGCGCCCGCCTTCACGGCCCGGACGAACGGCTTCACGCCCCTCGACTGAGCCCGCATCTGCGTGCCCGGATCGCCCTGCCCATGCGCCTAGGTGCGGGGTACTTGTGCGGTCAACGGATAGAGCACGTACGAATAATGCAAAACGGGCTCAAGCATGGAGCTGCCCCCGCCGACACCGCTGGCAGCTTATGGAACCGCGCCGACGCCGAACCGACCAGCTCCCCCCGCACGCCTCGTTGCCTGTCCCGGCAATGGATCGAGCGCGTGCAGCGTGCGATCTCATCGCATTCGCGGGCTTCGATGCGGCGCTCGCGGTGCACGTGCCGGACGACCACTCGCAGGGTGTCGTCATCGGTGGTGCGGGGCGCATCGAGCCGCTCGTGGACATCGCCCGCGGCGTCGCTCGACGCGTCGTGCGCGACGGTCGCGCCATGCAGCTGCTCGACACGGACCCGCGGCTGGCCGGCTCCGAGCGGTGGCGCCACCTGGCGATCCCGGTCGGTCGCACATCGAACGGCACGGCAGTCCTCGTCGTCAGCGATCGACACCTCACGCGACGGGAGGGACAGTCGATGGCGACCTGGGCCGCCCCCTCGCACGCGACCGATGCACTGACCCGCGCGAAGGGTGGCGCCTGCGCCTCGCTCATGCGCGAGCTGGCCCGTGACTTCGATGCCGACGCCGTCGTGCTCGCCCTGTTCGCCGTGAGCGGCATGCTCGTCCATGTGCACGTGCGCTCCGGCGCACTCCTGCACGAGGCCCGCGTCCCGACCGACACGGTCTGGGGCGAGGTCGCGCGCCACGGAGCTGCCTTCACGCTCGGCGACCTGACCATGCACCCCGGTGCCGAGCTGCTCGGCTCGGTGGGGATGCGCACGGCAGGTCTCGTCGGCCTCGAGAACGGCAACGGTCTCCCGATCGGTGCGATCGGCGTGGCGAGCGAGGGCGACCTCGATCTGGACATCGCCCACCAGCTGCTGGCACGTGCGCCCGGGCTCGGCCCGACGGTGATGTCCCTGCTCTCACGCACCGATGTTCCCGTCCCCGATGAAGCCGGGACCGTCGACCTGCGCGTGCTCGCTGCTCGCGTGGGCTGCAGGCGATTCGCCATGTACGAGCGCTCGGGCAGCGACCTGCGCCTCGTGGCGGCGCACGCGCAGGACGGCTCCAAGCTCGTCTCCCCGCCGGATGCGAGCGAGGAGCAGCTCGTCTGCTGGGCGGCGCAGAAGGGCATCGGCGTCGTCAACGAGGACGCTGCCGCCGTGCTGATCGGCGACTCCACGGTGCTGTACGCACAGGATCCGTCCAAGCGGGCGCTCGAATGCCTGCGCCTGGCGCTCCACGACGTGCGCAACAACCCGTTCGGCACCGAAGCGCGCGGGGACGAATCCGCTCGCGACGCCGCCTGAGCCACCCCCCGCGCACGTATCGAAGGATGCCCCTTGCGCGTTCCACGGATCCGTTGCACCGTGGACCGGAGGCGACGGAACGCCGTACTTCGTGAGCTGCAGACACCGAGGGGGTGTCGACCAGCCGCATCCGTCGCCCCACAGCTCCGGGATTCGCCACCCGGGGTCAAGTCGAGGGGGGTCTCGCCGTGTCTACGACCATTTCCAATTGCTCCACGCCGCCACCACTGCCGCTCAGCGGCGGAGGTGCGCCCGCTCCGGAGCAGTCGCCCATGCAGGTCCCGCAGCCGACCGGCATCGCCGGTGCCAACGGCGGAGGCCCTGCCCAGTCACCGATGCAGGTCCCGGCGCCGTCCGCGGTGCAGGGCGCCGCAGGTGGCGGTCAGCTCGTGCAGCCCGCTCCGGCACCCGGTGCTACCGCTCCGGAGCCCGTGGTCGCGGCGGCACCCGCACCGGCACCGGCACCGGCTCCCGCTGCTGCTCCGGCGCCGACCGCAGGGGCACAGCCCGCGGCGCCCGTCGCAGGTGGCGGCCCGGCCGACCTCACGCAGCTGCTTCCCGCGCTCCAGCAGATCGTCACCACGCTCACCAGCGTCGTCGGCGCGCTCTCCGCGCAGGTCGGTACAGGGCAGGCCCAGGCAGGCGCGACCGCGGTGCAGGGCACGAGCGGTGGCGGCGCCTCGGTCACCGGTGGCGGCGCCTCGGTCACCGGTGGCGGCGCCTCCGCCGAAGGTGGCGGCGCGCCCGGCACGGTCCAGCAGGCACCCGCTGGTGGCTGCGGCTGCGGCGGGATGACCGACGCCAAGGGTGCCGCAGGCGGCGTCGATGCAGCACCGCTGCCCGAGCAGGTCTCCGAGGAGAAGAAGGCCAAGGCCGACAAGCACGACGCGCCGAAGCCCGATGCTCCCGCCGCACCCGCTGCCGGCGGCGGCAACGGCAAGATCGAGGGCGACCACAAGGTCAAGGGCAAGGCGATGGACGCCGAGCAGCGCGAGATGGCAGAGCGCGTCCTGAAGGTCGGCAAGGAGATGGGCGCCAACAAGAAGGTGCTCGAGACCGCGGTCTCCACGATGATCCAGGAAGCCACGCTCCACAACCTCAAGCACGGCGATCGGGATTCACAGGGCCTGTTCCAGCAGCGTCCGAGCCAGGGCTGGGGCACGGTCGAGCAGGTGACCAACCCCGAGCACGCCGCCCGCAAGTTCTTCGAGCGCGCGATCCCGAATGACAAGAAGGATCCGGGCCGATCCAAGACGTCGCTCGCACAGTCCGTGCAGATCAGCGGCTTCCCGAACGCCTACGCCCAGTGGGACAAGGAGGCCGAGTCGATCGTCGCCGACGTCCTGGGCTAGCTCTATTGACCACACAGGTTGTTGACGCTGCGGGAGCATTGTCGTTTCGGGGGCCGGGGACCCCG
>JAOPYU010000330.1 GCA_025964455.1 Thermoleophilia bacterium
ACGTGGAGGGTCCTCCCGCGCCGAGTGTCAGGAGGTGCTCGTGATTTTTCGCACAGGGAACAAGAAATCGTGCGGGCGGCGGGGGAGTGTCAGGGGGTGATCGTGATGTTGTGCGCCGGCGTCAAGAAATCGTGCGCGCGACGGGAGGGGGGCACGCTCGAGGCGCGCGACGTGAGAGGGGGCGTGCCGTGCGCTCGACGCGGGTCGCGTCAGTGCGCGGCGCCGCCGAGGTAGAGCTCGCCGACCTTTGGGTCGTCGAGGAGGGCGGCGCCGGTGCCGTCGTAGGCGGTCATGCCCTGGTCGAGCACGTAGCCGCGGTCGGAGATCGCGAGGGCGCGTCGGGCGTTCTGCTCCACGAGCAGCACGCTGACCTTCGCCTCGTCGCGCACGCGCTGGATGATCGCGAAGACCTCGCCGACGATGCGCGGCGCCAGGCCGGCGCTCGGCTCGTCGAGCAGCAGCACGCTCGGGCGCGGCATGAGCGCGCGGGCGAAGGCGACCATCTGCCGCTCGCCGCCGCTCAGGGTGCCGGCTGACTGGCGCGCGCGCTCGCGCAGCCGCGGGAACAGCTCGAACATGGTCTCGACGCGCTCGTCGATGAGATCGCGCCGGGTGATGCCGCCGATCGCGAGGTTGTCGCGCACGCTCAGCGTCGGGAAGACGTTGAGGCGCTGCGGCACGTAGCCGATGCCGCGCCGCACGAGCTGGCTGGGACGGCTGCCAGTGACGTCTTCCCCGTCGAGCAGCACGCGGCCGCTCCGCACGGTCGCGAGCCCGAACGCCGCCTTCACGAGCGTCGACTTGCCGGCCCCATTCGGACCGATGATCGTGACGATCTCCTGCGGCGCCACGTGCAGGTCGATGCCGCGCAGGATGTCGACGTCGCGCACGTAGCCGCCGACGAGCCCTTCCACCTGGAGTGCGTGGGTCATTCCGAGCCTCCGAGGTAGGCCTCGACAACGGCGGCGTCGCCGCGCACCGCTTCCGGTGCACCGTCGGCGATGAGCGCGCCCTGCGCCATCACGAGCACGCGGTCGCTGCTGTGCATCACCGTGGCGATGTCATGTTCCACGAACAGGAAGGTCATGCCCTGCTCGGCGCGCAGCCGCTCCACGTGCTCGAACAGGCGCTGGCCGAGCGCGGGATTCACGCCCGCGAGCGGCTCGTCGAGGAGCAGCATGCGCGGTTCGGTCATGAGCGTGCGGGCGAACTCGAGCAGCTTGCGCTGCCCGCCCGAGAGCGTGCCCGCGAGGTCGTCGGCCTTGTCGTCCAGGCCGAACGTCGCCAGCAGGTCGTCGGCGCGCCGACGGATGTCAGCGCGGCGGAGGCGACCGAGCCCCGGCACGATCGCGCCGAGCAGGCGGTCCGCCGGCTGGTCGCGCGCCGCGAGCTCCACGTTGTCGCGCACCGTGAGTCGGCTGAACGACGTGGGAATCTGGAACGTGCGGACCATGCCGCGCCGTGCGCGCCCGTGCGCCGTTCGATGGGTCACCGATCGGCCAGCGAAGCGGACGCTGCCGTCGTCGGGCCGGATGAATCCGCTGACGCAGTGGAACAGCGTCGACTTGCCGGCGCCGTTGGGTCCGATGAGCGCGACGATCGATCCCTCGTCCACCGTGAAGCCGACATCGTTGACCGCCTGGAGACCGCCGAACCGCTTCGACACGCCGGACACTTCAAGGAGGGGAGTGTCACTCATCGGTGGCCGCCAGTTCCGCGCGCGATCCGAACACGCCCTGCGGGCGGAACGCCACGACGAGCATGAGCAGGAGCCCGATGATCATGTAGCGCACCGATGCCTCCTGCGCGTTGTTGAACGGCGTGTCGACGTATCTCGATCCTTCGATCAGCACGCCCTGCACGAGGATCGCCATGAGCACGGTGCCCCAGATCGAGCCGATGCCGGCGACGATGAGGATGACGAATCCCGAGAACGTCACGATCGGCTCGAAGCTCGCCGGGGAGAAGTGCACCTGGTTCCAGGCGTACAGCACGCCCGCGAGCGCGCCCCACGCCGCGCCGATCGCCATCGCCTGCGCCTTGTACAGGAAGGCGTTCTTGCCGAGCGCGCGCACGGCGGTGTCATCCTCGCGCACCGCCCGCAGCACTCGCCCCCACGGCGTGCGCAGCAGCAGCGACGTGAGGATCGCCACCGCGAGCACGAGCAGCCAGGTCAGCACCAGCAGCGGAACCAGCCGATCGATCTCGATGTCGTCGGCGCGGAGGTTGGAACGCATCTCGCGCACGACATCCACGCGGAACTTGAAGGCGTCGATGCCGGAGGTGCCGCCGGTCAGCTCGCGCGCATTGACCGCCACGTTGCGCAGGATCTCGCTGAACGCGATCGCCGTGATCGCCAGGAAGTCGCCGCGCAGGCGCAGCGTCGGGATCGACACGATCACGGCCGCGAACATCGCGATCACCATCGCGCCGATGGTGCCGGTCACGATCCCCCAGCCGTGGTCCTCCATGAGGATGGTGGAGGCGTATGCCCCGATCGCGAAGAACCCGACCTGGCCGAAGTTGTCGACGCCGCCGTGGCCGACCTGGACCTGCAGGCCGATCGCGAACAGGGCGTAGATCCCCGCGACCGTCATGATCGCGCCCCACGGGCCGACGTCCGCCAGCAGCTCCATCAGTTCACCGCCCGTCGTTGCCCGAGGATGCCGTTGGGACGCACGAGCAGCACGAGGACCATGATCACGAAGCCGATCATCGTCTTGTAGCGCCCGTCGATCCAGAGCACGAGGAATTCCTGTGAGAAGGCGATCACGTAGCTGCCGATGAGCGCACCGTAGGCCGAGCCGATGCCACCCACGATCACGCACGCGAAGATCGTCAGCAGCAGCTCCCAGCCGAGCGTGGGATAGATGTTGATCGTGGCGCCGGCGATCACGCCGGCGATCCCCACGAGCGCGCCCGACAGTGCCCAGGTCCACACGACCGTGCGCTGGCTGTCGACGCCCGAGCTCTCGGCCAGGTCGACATCGTCGCTCAGCGCGCGCATCGAGGTGCCGAGCAGCGTCTTCGAGAGCAGCATGGCGACCGCGAACAACACGACCACGCCGAGCACGATGGCGAGCGCGTCGTAGTAGCCGAGCGTGAGGCCGAACCAGTCGCGCACCCAGCCGACCGTGCCGGTGTTGTCGATGTCGTAGAAGTCGCGCTTGGCGCCCCACACGAACTGGATCGCGTAGCGCAGGAAGAGCGCGAGGCCGATCGCCATGAGCAGCTTCTGCAGCAGGCCGGCGCCCTGTCGGCGCAGCGGGCGCCAGATCACGTACTCGGTGCCGACCGCGAAGGCCCCGACCACGATCGGCGCTACGAGGAACGCTACCGCGAGCGGCAGGTTCCACTGGACGTTGATCGCGTACCCCACGTACGCACCGAGGGTGAGCATGTCGCCGTGCGCGAAGTTGGTGAGGCGCAGCACGCCGTAAACGAGCGTCAGTCCCACGGCCGCGAGGGCGTAGAGCGACCCGGCTGTCAGCGAGTTGAGCGCGGCCTGGAGAAGTTCGTCCACCCCTGAGCTATACCCATTCAGCCTGCGTACAGTCGGCGGACGCCGCGCAGGTGCCCGCGCGGCCTGCGAGGATCGGACCATGACTGCTGCAGAGAAGCGCGTGGATGCCATCGTCGTCGGTGCCGGACTGGCCGGGCTGGTCGCGGCCTGTGAGCTGGTGGAGGCGGGCAGGCGCGTGGTCGTGCTCGACCAGGAGCCCGAGGTGAGCATCGGCGGGCAGGCCTTCTGGTCGTTCGGCGGGCTGTTCCTCGTGGATTCGCCGGAGCAGCGGCGCCTCAAGGTGCGCGATTCGGTGGAGCTCGCGTGGGAGGACTGGCAGCGCGCGGCCGGTTTCGACCGCGAGGACGAGGACGCCTGGCCCCGCAAGTGGGCCCGTGCGTACGTGGAGTGGGCCGCAGGGGAGAAGCGCGACTGGCTGCACGGCAAGGGCATGCGCTGGTTCCCGGTCGTGGGCTGGGCCGAGCGCGGCGCCTCGGTCGACGCCGGCTTCGGCAACTCGGTCCCGCGCTTTCACGTGACGTGGGGCACCGGCCCGGCCGTCGTCGAGCCGTTCGCGGAGCGCGCCCGTGCCGCGGCACGAGCCGGCGTGCTCGAGTTCAGGTGGCGCCACCGCGTCGACGGCATCGACGTCACCGATGGCGTCGTGACGGGCGTGCGCGGAGCCGTGCTCGCGCCGGATCCGATCGTCCGCGGCGCGCCGTCCACGCGCGACGAGGTCGGCACGTTCGAGCTCAGTGCCGATGCGGTGGTCGTGGCGTCGGGCGGCATCGGCGGCAACCACGAGCTCGTGCGGGCCGCGTGGCCCGAGCGCATGGGGACCCCGCCTGTGGACATGCTCTCCGGCGTGCCGGCGCACGTTGACGGACGGATGCTCGAGATCGCCGAGCGGGCCGGCGGGCGCCTGGTCAACGGGGACCGCATGTGGCACTACACCGAGGGGATCGGCAACTGGTCGCCGATCTGGCCCAAGCACGGCATCCGGATCCTGCCTGGGCCGTCGTCGCTGTGGCTGGACTCCACCGGCGAGCGGCTCCCGGCCCCCAACTTCCCGGGCTTCGACACGCTGTCGACGCTCCAGCACATCTGCACCAGCGGCCAGCCCTACACGTGGTTCATCCTGAGCCAGAAGACGATCGAGAAGGAATTCGCGCTCTCCGGCTCCGAGCAGAATCCCGACCTCACCGGCAAGTCGATCCCCAAGGTGCTCAAGCGCGTGCTGCCCGGTGCCCCCGGCCCGGTCGAGGCGTTCAAGCAGCGCGGCGAGGACTTCGTGGTGGCCGGCTCGCTCGACGAGCTCGTCGCCGCGATGAACGAGCTCGCGGGCCCGGACGCACCCCGGCTCGACGTGGCGGCGATCCGCGCACAGGTCGTCGCGCGCGACGCGCAGGTCACGAGCGAGACGCCGACCGACCCGCAAGCGCGCGGCATCCGCACGGCCCGCACCTACCTCGGGGACAAGCTGATCCGCACCGCCGCGCCCCACTCGCTGCTGGACCCCAAGGACGGCCCGCTCATCGCCGTCCGGCTGCGCGTGCTCACGCGCAAGTCGCTCGGCGGGCTCAACACCGACCTGCAGTCCCGCGTGCTCGACGCCACCGGCGCCCCGGTCGAGGGGCTCTACGCCGCAGGCGAGGCCGCCGGCTTCGGCGGCGGCGGCGTGCACGGCTACCGCTCGCTCGAGGGCACCTTCCTCGGCGGCTGCCTGTTCTCCGGCCGCGCAGCGGGCCGGGCGATCGCCGCCCAGGGCTGACGCCCCATCCCCTGCCACTGGTTCCATTCCAGTGTCTCGCTGCATCACCCATGCGCGACAAGTCGGGATGGGGGCGAGACGCGCCGCCCCCATCCCCTCGCCCCCCATCCCCTCGCCACTGGTTCCATCTCCGTGTCTCTCTGGATCACCCATGCGCGACCAGTCGGGATGTGAGGGATGGGGCGGGGCGGCGCGCCCCGGCGGAGGCCGCTTGCTGCGACGCCTCCCATTTGCGTCCGCAACCATCCGCTGGTAGCTTTCGGGTTTCCGCTTTCGGGCGGAGTGCGAACGCATGCCAGGACGGGTTCCGGATCAGCGGCGAGACATGTCTCCCGCTCGTGCACGCACACGTGAGCAGTATGGCGATCCCAGGCACCGCGCGCCGGGGATCCGCGGCTCGGCCACGTGTGTAGGAACGCCGTCGCGCGGAGGTCCCGACACGATGTCGTGGCCTGGGTGCGTGGGGACCCGTCGAGGTCCTCGTCGCAGGATGTGCACGAACACGTAGTGACGCGACCATGCCCCGTGCATGTGCCCGCGCGCGTGAACAGACGACGCAACAGCAGGAGCAACTCCACGTGGCCACGCAGACCCCGGTTCGCAAGCGTTTCTCGTTCGGCAAGCTCGAGCGCGCGCTCGACCTCCCTGACCTGATCGAGATCCAGAAGCGCAGCTACGAGCGCTTCCTGACGGACGGCCTCGCCGAGACGATCCAGGACATCTCGCCGATCGTCGACTACACCGGCAACCTCGCCGTCGAGTTCGGCGAGTTCGAGTTCGACGCGCCGACCATCGACATCGACGAGTGCCGCGAGACGGAGAAGACCTTCTCCGCGCCGCTCTCGATGACCG
>JAOPYU010000002.1 GCA_025964455.1 Thermoleophilia bacterium
TTGGAGTGGTGCTCGAGCTCGGTGGTGAGCACGATGTCGCCGGGGCCGAGGTTGGTGCGTCCCCAGCTGTAGGCCACGAGGTTGATCGCCTCGGTGGTGCCGCGCGTGAAGATCACCTCGCGCGGCGAGCGCGCGTTGAGCAGCGCTCGCACCTGCTCGCGCGCCGACTCGAAGTTGGCGGTCGCGGTGCTCGCGTGGGCGTAGACGCCGCGGTGCACGTTGGCGTAGGCGCCGGCGTAGGTGTCGCGCAGCGAATCGAGCACCGCGTTCGGCTTCATCGCGCTCGCGGCGCTGTCGAGGAAGGTGAGCGGACCGCCCGTGTTCGGCCCGACCGCGAGGATCGGGAAGTCGGCGCGGACGCGCTCGGCATCGAGCGGGCTGGTGGGTGCGGGCGCAGGTGAGACGGGGGAGTCGGTCATCGGCCCTGAATCCTACGGCCGCGCGGGCGATGCTGCGTCGCGGTGGGTTGCGCTATCGTCGCGCCGTGCACGACGCCGACGACACCGACCCCTTCGCTGCCTTCGTGGATCCGACCGATCCCATCGACTCAGCGACGTATGACGACCATCCCGGCGTCGCGACGCTTCGCGCCGGGGCTCGACTGCTCGAGCAGGGAAGCGGCGCGGAGGCGCTCGCCACGTTCGCCGAAGCTCGTTCGGGCGGGGTGCCGGCCGAGCTGGCTCCCCACGTCGCCGTGCTCGAGGGCTGCGCGTCCATCCTCAGAGGCGACGCAGCGGGCGCGGTCGGCGCGATCGCCGATGCGTGGCGCGCACATCCCGACGTCGCGGCCCTGCCAGCGGTGCTCGGCACGGCGCAGCTCGTCACCGGAGATGCGAAGAGCGCGGCGCACACCATGTACGCCGCGCTCGTCTCGGATGATCCTGACCGCTCGCTCGCGGTCCATCGGCGCCGCCTCACCCAGCTCATGCAGCTGGTGCGCAGCGCCCGCTGAACTGACGCGTCGGGCTCAGCCCTTGTCGTCGTCGCCCGTGGCATCGGCCGGCGCGGGTGCGGTTGCCGCTGCCGTCTTGGCGTTCGCCTGCTGGGTCTGCAGCGCCTTGATCGACTGCTTGATCTGGGCGATGCGCGGATCCTTGGCCGGCGACAGCGCGATGAACTTCTGCCACGCGGCGATGGCGTCGTCGAACTGCTGGGCGTTGGATGCGGCGAGGCCCCATCCGTAGTAGGCGTTCGCGGCCTCCTCACCCTTGGCCGTCGTGGCGAGCTCCTTGTTGAGCGCTGCGGCCTTCTCGTACTTGTTGGTCGCCATGTAGGTCGAGGCGAGCATCTGCTTGACGCTGCGGTCCTTGCTGTCGAGCGTCGCGCACTCCTCGAGCGTGGTGACGGCCTTCTTGAGGTTCTTGTCGCGATCCTTCGGGACCGGCGGCGGGTTCTTCACGTCACCGGTCGAGGCGGGCGATGCAAGCGCCACGTAGGACATCGCCAGGTTGCGGCAGGCGCCTGCGTCCTTGCCGTCCTTCTTGAACGCCTTCTCGGCCGTGGAGACCTGCTTCTCCTTGTTGTCGCGATCGTCCGCGACGGCCTTCTCGGCCTTGGAGAGCTTCTTGGACGAGGCTGCCTTGGACGAATCGTCGCCCTTGGAGTCCTTGCTGTCACTGCCACAGCCGGCCGCGAGGAGCGCGGCGCAGACGAGGAAGACGAGACCGAATCGAAGCTTCACGGGGGTACTCCATGGTTTGTGTCGAGGGAGCGCGCCCCGCACACGCGGCGGGGGCGACCAAGTGGGGCCTACCCGGATTGTCCGGACGCCTCACGCGGGTTCACGCGCGAGCAACCGTCGGCAATTCGTCGTAATCGACGAAGCCGCCGCAACCCGCGCACGCGGATCCTTGCACCCCCGTAGGTTGCTGTCGGCACGAACCGGCTTTCGGATGGTGCGAGAATCGATCGACAGGAGCACCGAGATGACGATCACAGCTATTGAGCCGCGCGCGAATGCGCGCAAGACGACGAACGGATTCTGGTGGGCGGACCTGCAGGCCCACGACGTGAAGGCTGCGGTGGAGTTCTACGGCCGCACGCTGGGCTGGGAGTTCCGCGAGGAGCACGACGCCGAGGGCACGATCGTGTACTGGACCGCACTGCTCGGCAAGCAGACCGTGGCAGGCGTCGGCGAGATGCCGGGCGAGGCAGTCGCGGGGGGCATGCCGTCGGCGTGGACCAACTACGTGACGGTGGACGATGCCGCCGCGACGTGCGCGACGGCGACGCAGCTCGGTGGGCGCGTGCTGATGGGGCCGATGGAGGTCATGGACCAGGGCACGATGGCGATCGTGCTGGACCCGACCGGTGCGGCGTTCGGCCTCTGGCAGAACGGACGCCACACGGGCGCCGATGCCGTGAATCAGCCGTCGACCTACACGTGGGCAGAGCTGTACTCCTCCGACGTGGACCAGGCGACGGCGTTCTACGCTGCCTTGTTCGGCTGGACGGCTGCGCCGATGGTCGAGGGCGGCGACTACCTGGTGCTGTCCAACGACGGGCACCAGATGGCCGGGCTCATGCCCAAGCCGGCGGAGATGGGTGACGCCCCGGATGCGTGGGTGACCTACTACGGCGTCGCCGACGTCATGGCGGCGAAGGCCGAGGTCACGGCCGCGGGCGGGACCGTGCTGTGGGGACCGACCCAGACCGGCCCCGGTACCACGATCGGCGTGCAGGATCCGCAGGGCGCGGTCGTGCACTTCATCGAGATGGAGCAGTGGGACCCGAGCTGACCCGCTGCTGACTGCTCGAACCCGCAGGATCTGGTGACGTCGCCCCGCGAATTGGGCGGGCGACGTCACCGGAACCTGCGGGCGGGCGGCCACCGAGTGGCCCGATTTCCGGGAACATCCTGCACGCGCGGCCCGACATCCGGGCATGAGCACCATCGCTCCAACCGCAGCGTCCACGATGCCGCCCCTGCCGGGCATCGCACACGAGACGATCACGGCACGCACGCCGCCGCAGGTGGCGGCGCGCACCGTCGGCGGTGCCGGCTCATCCGGAAGCGGCGGCCTGCGCCACCGCATCACGAGCTGGATGGAAGACCACCTCGGCCGCGCGGCGATGCCGGTCGCGGCCCTCGCGGGCGGTGCCCTGCTCGGCACGGTCGGCATGCTGTCGCTCGGACCCATCGGCGCTGCCGTGGGCGGGGCCGTCGGCGCATTCGCTGGCGCGGCCCTCTACTTGTCTGACTGACGGCGTAGCCACCCGGGACCGGCACCGGTAGTTTCCCCGCATGGCCGAGTGGCGCCCCGACATCATCCTCGACGAACCTGCGGTGCGTGAGCTCGTGCTCCAGAGCGCGCCGGGGCTGCTCGAGGGCGGCGCGACGCTGCGTGAGATCGCCCGCGGCTGGGACAACGTCGTCTGGCGGATCAAGAGCGACGGCGCACCCGGCATGCTCGCGCGCGTACCGGTGCGTGAGATCGGCGTGCCGGGGGTGCAGCGCGAGCTGTGGCTGCTCGAGCGGGTGGCGCAGCACGCCACGCTGCCCGTGCCGGGGCCGATCACCGTCCTCGAGCCCACTGACCGCGCGCGCTGGCGCGGGTTCACCTACCCGGAGCTGGTCGGCACCGAGGCCCTGCTGACGCCGCTCGACGGTGATGCGCAGCTCGCCCTCGCCACGCAGCTCGGCGGATTCCTGCGCCGCCTGCACGATCCGGCGACGCTCGCCGACGTGGATCCGCGCGGCGACCTGCCGGTCGATCCGAACATGCGCGCTGACATGGCGTTCCGGGTCCCGCGCACGCACGAGGCACTCGACGACCTCGGCGACGACGTGCTGCCGGCGGAGGCGCGCGAGCGCGCGGCTGAGCTGCTCGCCGCGGCGGCCGACCTCCCCGCCGACGAGGACCAGGTATTCCTCCACGGCGACCTGCACCCACGCCACCTGCTGCTCGACCCGGCGTCGGGTGACATCGTGGGCGTCATCGACTGGGGCGACGCGTGCCGCGGCTCTCGCAGCATCGACCTCGCCCTCTACTGGTGCCTGCTCGACGGACCCGCGCGTTCCGCCTTCCGCGCCGCGTACGGCGACCTGTCACGCAGCACGCTCCTGCGAGCACGGGTCCTTGCGATGTTCCTGACCACCATGCTGCTCGTCAGCGCGCCGTCATTCGACCTGCCCGGTCTCGAGGACGCCTGCCGCCGCGCCCTCCTGCGCACCCTCGACGCGCTCGACTGAGCTGGTCGCATCGTTTTTCGGATCGCACACGCAGAAGGGCCCCGCCGAAGCAGGGCCCTTCTCTCGAATCCGGTTACGTTAACCGTACGTGATGCGGTTAACGTAACCAGATCCACATGGGTGTCAGTCGCGGAGGGCGCTCGGGCCGAAGCGGCGGTCCATGCGCTCCCAGAGGGCGGCCTGGACCTGCTCGCGGACCTGCTCGACCTCGATGCGCTCGAGCACGTCGGCGTAGAAGCCGCGCACGATCTCGCGGACGGCCTCGTCCTTCGGGATGCCGCGCGCCTGCAGGTAGAACAGCTGCTCGGCGTCGATCTTGCTCGTCGTCGAGGCGTGCGTGCAGCGCACGTCGTTCGCCTCGATCGTCAGGCCCGGCACGCTGTCGGCGTGGGCGCCACTCTGCAGGATCAGGTTCCGGTTGTTCTGGAACGCGTCCGTGCCCTGGGCACCCTTGGCCACGGCGATCATCCCGCGCCACACCGCGTGCGCCTTCTCGTCGAGCACGCCCTTGAAGAACAGGTCGCTGGTCGCGTTGCGTGCGTTGTGCAGCTGGTACGTGTCGTAGTCCATCTGCTGCGTGCCGTCGACGAAGTAGGCACCGGTCAGCTTCACGTTGGAGCCGGCACCGTCCAGGTGCGCCTCCATGCGGCTCTTGCCCATCGAGGCCCCGAGGCCGACGGCGCTCCAGTCAACGTTGGCGTCGCGGTCGGTGATGACGCGGTGCGTGGCGAAGTGCTGCACCGGCATCGCGTAGTCCTGCACGGTGACGTAGTGCAGGCGCGAGTTGGGACCCGCCACCAGCTCGACGACGGCGTTGGAGAAGCCGCTCTGGTCGGCGTCGACGGACGAGAACTCCTCGACGAAGGTCGCCTCGGCGCCCTCCTCGAGGACCACCAGCACGCGCCAGTTCACGGAGCCGCCGGCCGTCATGACGACGTCGGCGCGGAACGGCAGGTCGACCTTGGTGTTGCGCGGGACGTAGAGGAACACGCCGCCCGCGAGGTTCTTGGTGTTGAGGTCGACGAACTTGTCGTCCGGCGAATCACCCACCGGCACGACGGAGCCGAGGTGTCGCTCCACGAGCGCGGTGTGCTGCAGCGCTGCCTCGAGCAGCGGTGCGAACACGACGCCGTCCGGGAGTTCGCCGGTCTCGAGGCGGGTGGTCACGCTGTTGACGTGCGTGACCTCGCCGGCGACGTCGGTCGACGCCGTGAGGGCCGCGGCGATGCGCTCGCGAACGAGCTCGTCGTCGGCCGCGGCCGAGTAGTTCGGCACGGTGTCGAGGTCGACGCCGCGCAGCTTGGTGAAGCGCCAGTACTCGTCCTTGCGGGTCGGCATCGGCGCACGCTCGAACGCGGACGCGCCGTCGTCTCGAAGCTTCGCGAGGACCGGTGAATCGGTGACCATGGTCGCAGTCATCATCCGACGCTCCCTTCCATCTGCAGCAGGATCAGCTTGTTCATCTCGATCGCGTACTCGAGCGGGAGCTCCTTCGTGATCGGCTCGACGAAGCCCGACACGATCATGGCGTTCGCCTGCTCCTCCGTCAGCCCACGGCTGCGCAGGTAGAAGAGCTGCTCCTCGTTGACGCGCGTCACCGTCGCCTCGTGGCCGATCTCGACATCGTCCTCGTCGATCCGGATGTACGGGAAGGTGTCCGTCTGGCTCTCGGGATCGATGATCAGGGCATCGCAGATGACTTGGCTCTTGGAGCCCGTGGCGCCCGGCTTGACGGCCAGCAGGCCGCGGTAGCTCGAGCGGCCGCCGTCCTTGGAGATCGACTTGCTCGTGATCACCGAGGACGTGTCAGGCGCCATGTGCGTGATCTTGGCACCGGCGTCCTGGTGCTGTCCCTTGCCGGCGAAGGCGATCGAGAGGACCTCGCCGTGTGCGCGCGCACCCTTGAGCAGGATGGCGGGGTACTTCATCGTCGTTTTGGAGCCGAGGTTGCCGTCGACCCACTCCATGATCGCGTCCTCGTGCGCCTCGGCGCGCTTGGTGACGAGGTTGTAGACGTTGTTCGACCAGTTCTGGATCGTCGTGTAGCGGCAGCGGCCGCCCTTCTTGACGATGATCTCGACGACGGCGCTGTGCAGGCTGTCAGTCGAGTACGTCGGCGCCGTGCAGCCCTCGACGTAGTGGATCGAGGCACCTTCGTCGACGATGATGAGCGTTCGCTCGAACTGGCCCATGTTCTCGGCGTTGATGCGGAAGTACGCCTGGAGCGGCATCTCCACGTTGACGCCCGGGGGCACGTAGATGAACGAGCCGCCCGACCACACCGCGCTGTTGAGCGCGCTGAACTTGTTGTCGTTGTGCGGGATCGTCTTGCCGAAGTACTCGCGCACGATCTCGGGGTGCTCGCGCAGGCCCGAATCCATGTCGAGGAAGAGCACGCCTTGCTCCTCGAGGTCCTCGCGGAGCTTGTGGTAGACGACCTCGGATTCGTACTGCGCGCCGACGCCGGCGAGGAACTTGCGCTCGGCCTCCGGGATGCCGAGGCGATCCCAGGTGTCCTTGATGTCGTCGGGCAGGTCCTCCCAGGACTTCGCCTGGGTCTCCGTCGGCTT
>JAOPYU010000037.1 GCA_025964455.1 Thermoleophilia bacterium
GCGGCCGAACGGGCCGCCGCAGCTGCCGCCGCCGCCGCGACGCGTCGTCCCCACGTGCTGCTCGACCCGGACCTCGCCTCGCGCACCGATGCGCCGAAGGCCGGGATGCCCGACATGCCCGCGGAGGAGATCGCCGACCGCATCGTCGCGACGCTCCTGCAGGGCAGCGGCCCGATCCTGCTCTGCGTCCCGGGTACCCTCGGCGCGGCCTACCAGACGACGATGCTGTCGGTTGCCCGCGCGGTCGTTCGCTCGATCGGCGGCCCCGTCTCGGTCGCATCGATCCCGTACCCGAACGGCATCAAGGACGTCGTCACGCGGTTCTTCCACATCGGCACCGAGCCCGCCCACAACGTGCTCGCCCACGTCCTGCGGAAGCTGCACGCCGCGGCGCCGCAGCGACCGATCCTGCTGACGGGCGAGAGCCAGGGCGCCTGGCTGATCGCCGACACGCTGCGTGAGGACCCCACCCTGGCCGCGGCCGTGACGCGCATCGCCATGTTCGCGAAGCCGGGATTCGTCACGCTGCCCCCGTCGATCGGCAGCGCGCGCGACGGCGCCGCCCTGCTCGCGGCCACCCCCGGTGGCAGCGACGGCATCCTCCAGTTCGTCCACACAGACGACATCGTCCCGAGCCTGTTCCGCCGCCTCGGCCCACACGTGCTCGCCGGCTACGTCCGCGGGTTCGGTGAGCTGCTCGCGGGCGGGCAGTTCGGATACTCGCCCCACCACTACGACGCGCACGGCATGGAAGCGGCACGCTGGCTGCTGCTCGGGCAGCGCCCCGCGGCCGACCCGGTGCACGAATCCGGGACGCATCCCACGCACGCACCGATCGCCTGAGGGCGACGCTGCGATTGCTGGAACTTCCGCTGCTGGAGCGACGTCCGGCCTCCGTGGGTACGCCGCGCCGCTAGGGCGAGTCAGGGCGCCTTTACACACAGATCGCGTGCTAGGTTCGCGAACGGTCTCCCACGTGCGCGCGTCACTGCGCGACCGCGCGGGCAGACCTGTCGAGTTCGTCGAACGAGAGGTTGATCGTGATCGCAACGCATGACGTCGTCATCGTCGGTGCCGGGCTTGCCGGCATGCGCGCAGCAGTCGAAGCTGCCCGTGGTGGCGTGGACGTCGCCGTCGTCACCAAGCTGCACCCCGTGCGTTCGCACTCGGGCGCAGCGGAGGGCGGGATCAACGTCGCCCTCGGCAACGTCACCGACGACTCCACCGAGGGCCACACCTACGACACGGTGAAGGGCTCCGACTACCTCGCCGACCAGGACGCCGCCCGCATCATGTGCGAGGCCGCCGTCGGTGACATCCTCGAGCTCGAGAACATGGGCTGCTTCTTCAGCCGCCTGCCCAACGGTCGCATCGCGCAGCGTCCGTTCGGCGCCGCAGGCCGCCCGCGCACCGCCTTCGCGGCGGACATCACCGGCCACGTGCTGCTCCACGTCATGTACGAGCAGCTGCTCAAGCACGGCGTGAAGGTGTACGAGGAGTTCTTCGGCATCGACCTGGTGCTCGACGCCAACGGCGAGTGCATCGGCGTGTCGAGCTGGGACATCCAGAACGGCGGCGTCAAGACCGTGCTCGGCAACGCCACCGTGATCTGCACCGGCGGCATGGGACGCATGTACCACGGCACGACCAACGCCTTCGCGTGCACCGGCGACGGCATGGCGATGGCGTTCCGCGCCGGCGCGCCGCTCAAGGACATGGAGTTCATGCAGTTCCACCCGACGACGCTCAAGTCGAACGGCGTGCTGATCACCGAGGGCTGCCGCGGCGAGGGCGGCGTGCTGCGCAACGCCAACGGCGAGCGCTTCATGAAGCACTACGCGCCGAACGCCATGGAGCTCGCGAGCCGCGACGTCGTGAGCCGCGCGGAGTGGACCGAGATCATGTCCGGGCGCGGCGTCGACGGGTGCGTGCTGCTCGATCTCACGCACCTGGGCGCCGACAAGATCAACCGCGTGCTCCCGGGAAGCCGCGAGCTCGCGCTCGACTACGCCGGCGTGGATGCGATCGACGAGCCGATCCCCGTCCGACCGGGTGCCCACTACCAGATGGGCGGGGTCCACACGGACGTCACCGGCCGCACCCCGCTGCCCGGCCTCTGGGCCTCCGGCGAAGCGGCATGCGTCTCGGTGCACGGCGCGAATCGCCTCGGCGGCAACTCGCTGCTCGAGGCCGTGGTCTACGGACGCATCTCGGGCGAGAACGCCGCTCGGGACGTGAAGGGCAAGCAGCGTCCCGATCCCGCTGCCGCCGCTGCGTCGATCGCGAGGACCGAGGCGAAGGTCAAGGCGATGTTCTCGGCCACCGGCCCACGCCCCGACGAACTGCGCGAAGGCCTGGCCGAGACCATGTACGCCAACTGCGGCGTGTTCCGTACCGGCGAGAGCATGGGCCTGGCAGTGACGCGCATCGCCGAGCTGCGAACCGCCTACGACGAGGGCGTGCTGGTCCAGGACAAGGGCAACGTCTTCAACAACGACCTCACGTACGCGTTCGAGGTCGGCATGCTCCTCGAGATGGGCGACGTGCTCGCACGCTGCGCGCTCGAGCGAGAGGAGAGCCGCGGTGGCCACACGCGACTCGACTTCACCGAGCGCGATGACGAGAAGTGGCTGAAGCACTCGATGGCGACGCGCGAGATCGATGATCCGAAGATCAAGCTCGACACGCACCCCGTGACCATCACGGACTACCAGCCCGCAATCCGCACGTACTAGAAGAGGGGCAGCACCATGCTGGTCAAGCTCAAGATCTGGCGCCAGACGCCCAAGGAAGACGGCACGTTCGCGCGTGAGCTCGTCGACTTCGAGGTCGAGACGTTCGAGGAGGCGACGCTGCTCGACTGCCTCGACTCCATCAAGCACTACCAGGACGGCACCCTCGCCTACCGCAAGAGCTGCCGCATGGCGATCTGCGGCTCGTGCGGCATGCGCATGGACGGACGCGCCGTCCTCGCCTGCAAGACGCCGATGAAGGAGCTCGCGGCGAAGGGCCGCGTCCCCGTCATCGCACCGATGGGCAACATGCCGGTCATGCGCGACCTCGTCACTGACATGTCGGACTTCTGGCAGAAGGTCCGCGCCATGACGCCGTGGCTGACCCGCGCCAAGGGCGACATGCCCACCGACGGCCGCGAGTTCCTCGTCAGCCCGGAGGAGCAGCAGAAGATCACCAAGGAGACCATGTGCATCATGTGCGGGTGCTGCGTCTCCGAGTGCAACTCGATGGAGGCCGATCCCGCGTTCCTCGGACCGGCGGCGCTCGCCAAGGGATACCGCTTCGTCGGTGACGTGCGCGACACCCGCACCCGCGAGCGCCTCGACCAGTACAACGGCGAGCACGGCGTGTGGGACTGCACGCGCTGCTACTTCTGCAACGAGCGCTGCCCCAAGGGCGTCGATCCTCGCGATGCGATCGCCAAGCTCGGCGCTGCGATGTTCGACCACGGCATCACGAGTGACCGCGGCGCCAAGCACGCGCAGGTGTTCGTCGACTCGACCAAGGGTCAGGGCCCGGTGCCCGGCAGCTTCGGCATCCCGGTGCCTGGCTCGGAGATCCTCTACAACGGTCACCTGTCCGAGACGGCGCTCATCCCGCTCACGCTCGGCATCCCGACAGCCCTCACGCCCAACTGGGCGGGCATGGGCATCAAGCTCGGCCGCAAGGGCAAGGTGCCGCCGCCGTGGCACGGTGCGCTGCACCGCGTGAAGGGCCTCGACGAGGTGCGTCGACTGTGGCGCATCCTCGAGGGCGAGGAGACCGTGAACCGCCGCGGCGGCGACCTCGAGGAGCCGGCCTCGCCGCTCCCGCCGAACATCGCGCAGAGTGTCGTGCGCCAGTTCGGCCCCGAGGCGATCCTCGAGCGGACCGGTGCCGTGGTCAGCGCCGACGACAACGCAGGTGGCGGCAAGCTGCCGCCCGACCAGGTCAACCTCGCCGACTACTACGGGGACGCGACCGTCGTGCAGCAATTCGTCGCTGACGGCGGGCTCGAGCGTGACCACGGGCTGGCCGGCCCCGCACCAACCGAATACGCTGCCCAGCAGGCAGCGACGATCGACGCCCACGGCTCCCGCCCGGGCGAGACCAAGGACAAGTGAGCAGTTCCATGAAGAAGGTCGCCTACTACGCCGGATGCCTCGCGAGCCTGAGCGCCAAGGAGCTCGACAGCTCCACGCGCGCCCTCGCCCCGCAGCTCGACCTCGAGCTCGTCGACATGCCCAAGGCCACGTGCTGTGGCGCCGGGGACATCCACGAGGCCAAGCCCGACTTCTACCTCCACCTCAACGCGCGCGTACTGAGCCAGGCGGAGCAGATGGGCGTGGACACGCTCATGACGATCTGCAACGTCTGCACGCTCAACCTGCGGCAGGCGAACCAGCGCATGCAGGGTGACGAGGCCGTGCGCGAGCGGGTCAACAAGCACCTGATGGAAGCGGGCGTCGAGCCGTACCACGGCACCGTCGACGTCCAGCACTTCCTCTGGCTCATCACGACGGGCGACCGCTACGAGCGGCTCAAGACCGTCGCGGGTGGTCGCCTGACCGGCATGAAGATCGCGCCGTTCTACGGCTGCCAGATCCTGCGCCCGAGCAAGATCCTCGGCTTCGAGGATCCGGACAGCCCCCAGAGCCTCGAGAAGATCATCGAGGCCTGCGGCGGCACGCCGATCGACTACCCCGCCAAGCTCAAGTGCTGCGGCTTCCCGATCGTGCTCGCCCGCGAGAGCGTCGCCCTCAACGAGGTGACCCAGCCGCTCGAGCAGGCCAAGGAGCGCGGCGCCGACCTGATCGTCACGCCGTGTCCGCTCTGCCACCTGTCACTCGACGCGTGGCAGGGCAAGGCCGAGAAGCAGAACGGCAAGAAGTTCGACATGCCGACCCTGCACATGTCCCAGCTCATCGGCCTCGCGGCCGGCCTCGAGTCGAGCGAGCTGAAGTTCCAGCGGCACGTCACGCCGGTCGGCAAGAAGATCCAGGACGCCATCGTCCGCTGATGCGACGGCTCTCCGCAGTTGCCGGCGCCGTCGTGACGGGTGCGTTCTCGCTTCTCGCGACGGTGGCCGGTGCGGTCCGGCGCGGACGCGGCGGCGACCCGGACGCCGCGGACGACGAAGCGACCCCCGGCCGCTGAGCCCCCGATGGGGGAAGGTCCGAGGCCCGACGGGCGACCGGATGCAGCAGCGATGCCTGGTCGAACGGGGGACGAACGACGGGGCGACTGCGGCTCCAGGCGTGGTGCCCGGCGGACCCCGGACCAAGGGTTCGGGCATCGCCCCTGATAGACGCCGACGCCGGCCGATTCCTGTACTCGAGACCGGTTGGCCCGACTGAACTGACCTGACGTATCCGGGGGATCACTCAGATCGAATCAGTCGACATGGCGGCGGCTCGACAGCGGTCCGGCCCGACTGAACTGATCTGACGTATCCGGGGGATCACTCAGATCGAATCAGTCGACATGGCGGCGGCTCGACAGCGGTCCGGCCCGACTGAACTGACCTGACGTATCCGTGGGATCACTCAGATTGAATCAGTCGAGATGGCGGCGGCGGAGCAGTGCGGCGGACCGGCGCTGGCGGCGCTCAGCTCCAGCGGCCGCGGGCGGCGAGTGCTTCGAGGATCTGGATGGCGTTGGTGGCTGCGCCCTTGCGCAGGTTGTCGGCCACGACGAACAGCGCGATGCCCTTGCCGTCGGGAACCGACGGGTCCTGGCGCACGCGCCCGACGAACACCTCGTCGAGGCCCGCGGCGTCGCGCGGCATCGGGTACTCGTTGGCCGACGGATCGTCGACGAGTTCGACGCCGTCGCTGCTCGCGAGCAACGCCTGCACCTGCAGCGGATCGGCGGCTGCCCGGAGCTCCAGGTGCACGCTCTCGGAGTGACCGA
>JAOPYU010000064.1 GCA_025964455.1 Thermoleophilia bacterium
GTCCCAGATCGTCGAAGAGTTCGTCGAGCTCGGACGTGTCTGTGATGGCTCGCAGCTCACCGCCAGTGCCGTTACCGAGGGAGGAGAGGTCCTTCGGCTGTGCATCTGGATCCTCGCTGATGGCCACGGCGAAGATGGGCGCGCGAAGTCGTGTCGCGGCGCCGGTGGCATCCTCCACCGTCTTGGAACTACCCACGTCCGTGCCATCAGAGTGCAACACGATCGCGCGATTGGCCTTCGCGTCTTCGTCGAACGCCTTCGCGGCCAAGGTCACGGCGTCGAACATTGTTGTGCGGTTGCGCAGCTGCAGTGCAGCGAGCGCCGCCGCAATCTGGCCGTGATCAGTGGTCGGCTTGACGAGCACCTCCGCGGTGCCGCCGAAGGTCGCGAGGCCGATCATGTCGTCCTTGCGTGCGTGCTCAAGCAGTGCCTGGGCAGCTGCTCGCGCATCGTCGAAGCGGGTGCCGTTGCCCATACTCAGGGAGGTGTCGACGACGAGCATCAGGTCGGTTCGGCGCTTCTCGTCGAACGAGCCGAGCTTGCCGCGGAACATGGTGGCGCCGTCGATGGCCTCACCATTCTCGAAGAAGGTGAGCGTCGGGGTGTCGCCGCCCTTGTCATTGTCGGCGCCGAACGCTACGCGCATCGTCGGCCATTGCGAGGAGTCGACCTGCGTGATCGTGACACCGTCACCGCGCGCATCGACGTCGGCATCCTTGGCCAGTCCGGTTGCAGGCGCTGCCAGCAGCGCCAATGCGCACGCGCTCGCGATGGTCGCTCGTGTGAACCTCGAACGCATCAGGCGCCCTTCCTCAGGCCGCCGCTGCGGAACGAGCCCTGCCCGGCGTTCATGTCTTCCTCGCCCGCGAAGAACGAGATGGGGATGGTCACGCCGTTTTGGGCGAGCTTGTCGAGGAACATCGGCTTGATGCCGGTCATCTTCAGCGGGCCGAGCAGGCGCGAGGTCGCGCCGGCGGCGGCGCCTTCCTCGTCGGGCTTGGCGATGAAGATGTCCTGGAGCGTGATCGTGTCACCCTCCATCTTGCCGACTTCGGTGATGTGGGTGATGCGGCGCGAGCCGTCGACCAGGCGCGAGACCTGGACGATCAGGTCGATGGCGCCAGCAGCCTGCTCGCGGATGGCGCGCAGCGGCAGGTCGATGCCCGCGGTGAGCACGAGCGTCTCCACGCGCGAGAGCGCCTCGCGCGGGTTGTTCGCATGCAGCGTGGTCATCGAGCCGTCATGGCCGGTGTTCATCGCCTGGAGCATGTCGACCGTCTCCGGCCCACGGCACTCGCCGACGACGATGCGGTCAGGACGCATTCGCAGCGTGTTGCGGACCAGGTCGCGAATCGTGACCGCGCCCTTGCCCTCTATGTTGGCGGGGCGGCTCTCAAGAGTAATCACATGCTCCTGCTTGAGCTGGACCTCCGCCGCGTCCTCGACCGTGATGATGCGGTCCTCGCCCGGGATCGCTGCCGACAGCACGTTGAGCGTGGTCGTCTTGCCGGAGCCAGTGCCGCCGCTGATGACGATGTTGAGGGCGCCCTTGACGCACAGCTCCAGGAACTGCGCGCTCTTGGGGGAGAGGGTCCCGAACTTGATCAGGTCCTCCATCTTGAGAGGGTCCTTCTTGAACTTTCGGATCGTCAGCGCGGAGCCGCGCACGGCGAGCGGCGGGATGATCGCGTTGACACGCGAGCCGTCGGGGAGGCGCGCATCGACCATCGGGCTCGACTCGTCGATGCGGCGACCGATCTGCGACACGATCTTGTCGATGATGCGCTCCAGGTGCTGCTCGTCGACGAAGCGCGCGTTGGTCAGTGTCAGCTTGCCCTTGCGCTCGATGTAGACCGTCTTGTGGTCATTGACCATGACTTCCGAGACGGTGTCGTCGCGCAGGAAGGGATCGATCGGGCCATAGCCGAGGATGTCGTCGGTGATCTCCTGGATCAGCTGCTGGCGCTCCTGCCGAGTCAGCGGCGTCGCGTCGTCCTCGATGATCTGGTTGACCGCGTCGTGGACCGCGTGCTCGAGCTCGGTACGCGTCGCGGCCGCACCCTCGGCGCGCTCGGATCGGAACAGCGCCGGACCCACGGACTGGATGACCAGCTTGTGGATCTTGGTCTTCAGCTCGACGAACGGGTCGTTCGCCTCGTCGGAATGCTCGTTGCTGTGCGGGCTGCCCGATGAGGCGGCCGCCGGAGCGGGCGCTTCGACGTTGAGTGACTGGAGGCGGCGATGCAGTGACATGGGTGCGGTCTCTCTGGTCGGACGGGTGAGCTAGGCGACGTGCTCGTCGGCGAAGTCGAGCTCGAGCTCGGGCTCCCCGGCGGCGGACTTGCCATGGGCGAGGTCCGCATCGCGCTGAGCGGCGCGCTGGGATTCCTCGGCCAGGCGCTTCTTCTCGCGGCGGCTGAGCTTGATGTCGTTGGCCACCTCGGCGACGCCGGAGGTTGCCTCGGGACTGAAGGCGACGCACAGCTCGCGCATGGCGCGAGTGACGTCGGACTTCGGATC
>JAOPYU010000085.1 GCA_025964455.1 Thermoleophilia bacterium
ACCGGGCCGGACGCGTCGGCGCGATGACCTGCACCAACGGCCAGATCATCGACACCACGGCGCCTGTGGCCGTGGCCAGCGTCGCAGATGGTGCCGGCGCCGACGAATCGACCCAGGCGAGCACGACATCGATGTCCGCGAACTGGCCGGCGGCATCCGACGCCGGTGGCAGCGCGCTCTGGCGCTACCGGTATTGCGTGGCCACGTCCACCGGCTGCGGCGGGTCGATCGCCAGCGCCGGCTGGGAATCGACGACCTCCACCTCATTCACCATCACCGGGCTCTCGCTCATGCCGGGCAGCACCTACTACACCTGTGTGCGCACCCAGGACGGGGCGGGCAATCTCGCCGCGCAGACATGCAGCAACGGCACGACCATCGCGGGCGCCGCGCCTCAGGCCGGCCTCGGGATCGTCGTGGACGGCGCACAGCCGGGCGGCATGCACCTGTTCGGCACCCCGCCCGACACCGAGTGGACGAGCAGCACAACGGCTTTGTCAGGCGCCGCGTACTACATCGGTGACACGCCCCCTGCCGGCGCGCCCACCGCATGGTGCTTCGCGACCACCCGATCGTGCGCGGCACCGGTCGCCTCCGGCACCACCTTCACGGCGACCTGGCAGTTCCAGGCGACGGGCCTCGCGCTGACGAACGGGACGCTGTACTACGCATGCGCCATGATCGACGGGCAACTGGAGTGCTCGAACGGGCAACGGGTCGATTCGGTCGCACCACCCCAGCCGACCTTCATGCGCGACGGCAAGGGATCCGACCAGTCGCAGACCTCCGACACGTCCGTCGCATACGGCAACTTCGATGCCGTCACCGACGCCACGAGCGGCGTGCTTCGCTACGAGGTGTGCATCTCCAGCGCCGTCACCTGCGGCGGCACCGTGTACCAGACGTGGACGTTCGCGACGCCGATCAGCAGCATCTACGCGACCTTCACGAACGGGCAGTCCTACGTGCAGTGCGTGCGCGCGGTCGACCAGGCAGGCAACACCGGGACGCCGCGCTGCTCGAACGGAATCACGGTCAACACGGCCTCCACCCTCTACCAGACCCTCGTTCAGGACGGCACCTCGGCCGGCGGCTGGACGTGCTGCGTGTCCGGCTACACGGCTGACATCGATGCCCAGCAGAGCACGACGACGCTCACCGGAACCACCTGGGACGACCAGCTGTTCAGCACGGCGCCGACGGCGTGGTGCTTCTCCACGGCCCAGAGCTGCTCGTCCGGCGTCATCGCGAGCGGTTCCACCTTCACGGCGAGCTACCAGTTCGCCGCATCCGGCCTGTCGCTCGTCGCCGGCACCCGCTATTACGCATGCGCGACCATGTACTCGCTCGTGGTCTGCTCGAACGGCGTCATCCTCGACAGCGTCACGCCGGCCGCATCGATCTCGGTCCGTGACGGCTGGGGTTCGGACCTGAGCGGGTCCTCAACCACCCTCAACGTGCGCTTCAACGCCGTCTGGGCGCCGGACGGCGCAAGCAGCTCGGGCGTGCTGCGCCACGAGTACTGCGTCTCCTCGGTGACGTCGTGCGGTGGCACGCCGGTGGTCGGCTGGACCACCGCGCCGGCTGGCGGGCTCTACTTCGAGGTCGCGGGCAGCTATGTCGCCGGCACGACGTACTATCCGTGCGTGCGGAGCGTGGACCGGGCCGGGCGCGCGTCGGCGGCGGCGTGCACGGGCGGGCAGGTCATCGACTACACCGCACCCATGGCACCGAGCCCGCTCGCCGATGGCGGCGGTACCGACGCGGTGTGGCAGACGAGCACGACTGCCATCCAGGCCAACTGGCCCGCAGCAGGCGACACCGGCGGCGCGGGTGTGCGCCGGTACCGCTACTGCGTCTCGACCGGCACCGGGTGCACGGGGACGCAGCTCACGACCGGGTGGCCGGCGCTGCTGGCACCGACGGCGAGCTTCACGCTGGGATCGCTGTCACTGGTCGACGGGACCACCTATTACACGTGCGGCCGCACCGAGGACGGATCCGGCAATGCCAGCGCGATGGCGTGCAGCAACGGCGTGACGGTCGATTCGACGGCCCCCAGCTCGCCGGCCCCGGTCAATGACGGACCATCGGCTGACATGGATCGCACCTCCTCGACGAGCGCGCTCGACGCGAACTGGACCGCCTCGACCGAATCCGGGAGTGGCCTGGCACGCTACGACTACTGCATCTCGACGCTGGCCGCGTGTGCTGGCACCGTCGCGCGTACCTGGACGAGCGCCGCGCTCGCCACGTCGGTGTCGGCGACAGGCCTGAGCCTCACCAATGCGACCACCTACTTCGTCGCGGTGCGGGCGGTCGACGTGGCCGG
Source organism: Thermoleophilia bacterium (assembly GCA_025964455.1). The sequence continues at coordinate 2,333 of JAOPYU010000085.1, forward strand.
CAACGTGTCGACGATCGCCAGCTCCGACGGCTTCATGGTCGACTCGATCGCTCCGTCGACGCCGACCGGCCTCTCCCCCGCGGGTGGATCGACCGGCACGACTCCGCCGACGCTCACCGCGACTTACACGGACCCCGCGCCGGCGTCCCCCGGGCAATTGGAGTTCCAGATCTGCAGCGTGTCCGACTGCTCGAGCGTGGCGCAGAACGGCACGTCCGCCGCGAACCTCGCCAGCGGCAGCACTGGATCCTGGACCCCGTCGCTCGCGCCAGGGACGTGGTACTGGCGAGTCCGCAGCGTCGACGTGGGTGGTCTGGCGAGCGCGTGGACCACGCCCACCTCGTACGTGTTGACGTCGTCCGTCAGCGTCACCGGCCTGACCCCGTCGACCGTACCGCAGGGACGCAAGGGCCTCGTCGTCCAGGTCGCCGGCACCGGGTTCGTGTCAGGTGCCGGCGTCACGATCTCGGGCACCGGCGTGTCGGTCGCGAGCACCACGTGGGTGTCGGCGACTCGGATCGACATCACGCTGAACGTGACGGATGTCGCGACGCTCGGCGCGCGGACCGTCACCGCGACGAACCCCGACCTCTCCACGGCCTCGCTCGTCGGCGGGCTCACCGTCACCACGCCGTCCCTGACGCTCGGCATCTCCTCGCTCGGATTCAGTGACGCCGCCCGCACGGGGGGCGCGGGTCCGTACACGGTCGGGTTCGGAACGCTCGTTCCGGGCGCCAGCCGCGACATTGGTCCGACGGGGTCGGGCCAGACCCTTGCCGGGTCAGCCGTCGCCGCGACCATCACCTCCGACACCACGTCCAACCTCACCGTCGCCGCAGCCACCTTCACGGGACCCGCGGCGCTCGCGACGTCCGCTCTCAGCTGGAAGCAATTCGGAGTCACCGAGGCCTGGACCGGCATGTCGACGAGCGCCGCGACGGCGGATGCACTGGTAGCCCCCGGTACGACCTCGCTCGCATACGACTTCCGGATCAGCATCCCCGCGGCGCAGACGCCAGGGTCCTACTCCACGACCGTGACCTACTCGCTCGTCGCGTCGCCCTGACCCACACTGACGCAGCTACAGCAGCTCGAGCGCCAGCCACGTCACCTGGATGCTCACGAGCACCAGCTTGATCCCTGTGCCGAGGACGAAGGCGAACACCGAGCGGAGCCCGAGGCGCCGCAGGTCGACGTCGCTCGCGCCCGGCTTGTCGCGGCGGTGGTGGACCTCACCCAGGACCGCTCCGCCGGCAGCACCGAGCGGCGCGCCGAAGAGCAGGGCGAGGGGCCCGAGCAGCGGGGCGAATACGAGCGGCCCCGAGATCACGCCGATCGTGGCTCCCCAGAGTGCGGACCGCGACGCGCCGTGCCGCGCGAGCATCCGCAGCTGCACGAGGTTGTCGATGAGGATGCACCCGAGCGCGAGCACGGCCTGCCCAGCCCAGAACCACCATGGCAGCTCCTCCC
>JAOPYU010000362.1 GCA_025964455.1 Thermoleophilia bacterium
CGCCGATGGCCGCCGCCTTTTGCTCACAGATATTGCGCTGGGTGGCGATGGAGTTGCCGTCCTTATCAATGTCGATCGCCGTCTCAGTTTGGCGTTTTCTCGACACCCGGAGATACAGCACGGCGCGCTTTGGGCGAAGGAGGTCGTGTCGTCATAGGCGGAGGGGCGCATGGTTAGACTCCTTGCATGTACGGGCCGTACCGCCACGAGCGGGAGAATGGGGCGCTGGACGGAGCACAGCTGGGCGTCGGATCAGTGATGCCAGTCTGGCGCAGGCGCACCAGGACGGCTGGCTGGGAGACTTGAAAGAACTCCGCCAAGTCTGATGGGCGTTGCATGGCGCCGTAGTAAGCCCGTTTGAGGAGTTTTTCGGCACTAACAAGCATCCGGCAAAGTAGTCGGCCGCCTGTTCGGCGCGCTCAGTGGCACTCTCCCGAGGCCCAAGGTAGAGACGGTCAGCGGCGTGTGATCGATGATGTGTTTGTACTCGTGGGCCAGCGTGAACCGCTGGCGGGCCGGCGATTCATAGCGGTTGAGTTGGATGATCCATGCCCGACCATTCCAGAAGCTGGCTCCGGAGACCGACACCTCGACCGATTCAATCTCGATTTTGGGCAGCTGGGCAATCATTTCGGTTGGAACGGTGCCGGAGCCGATGCCGTGCAGCTCGAGTAGGCGGCTGGCCTGCAGTTCTGCGATCCGCTTAGCTTCTTCAAATGAATGGAGGGCCCGCTGCGGAATGACTGAACGGAGTATCGCCAAGACGCTTTGCTCCGTGGTTGATGGGTAAGTGTGTGTCATGGCGTTTCTCCTTTCGTTGAAAGTTGATATCTGCTGGACTATTCGTCCTCGCCAGGTGCTGGTCCGTTCGCGACGTCGAGGTGGATGCCGTGACGCTTGGCGACGGCGCGAAAGTGCTGTTCAATCTCCTTGACGGCGCCTTCTGGCATGTCTTTGAACTTGGTGCGGAGGTAGGGCGTTAGCGTCGGGAGCTCCTCATGCCGCAACCACGATGCTTCCGTCAGCAGATCCGTAATCGGCAGGGCTAACACGTCGGCGATAGCACGGAGGTTGTCCATCCGAGGATTAGGAATCTGCGCCAGCTCCAAACGGGTGATGGTGCCCTTGGCGACGTTGGCCCGGCGCGCCACTTCACTGGCGGACAGGCCGAGTCGTTCCCGTTGCTCGCGGATGGCGTCGCCTAGCTTTCGTGCATCTTTCTCTTCCATGGGGGTGTCTCCGTTTCTGCCTTCGATTATGAGATCATCGTTCAAATAATTCAACGATTTCGGCGTTTTTCACAACGGAAAATTCGCACCTTGGGGAGCGGGTGGCTTAGCCGGGGACAGCGCCCAGCACCCTGATCGCAGCGTCGCCCAGCGGCAGGATCTGGAAGAGCGCAGCGGTCAGTGTCTGGTCGCCTTCGATGGCCCGGCCGAGTGCCTCACGCCGACGGCTGGCGGCGGCAGGACGCGGCGTACCCATGGCCCAAACGACCTGCGGAAAGCTGCCAAACTCCTGCTGTTCAAGGCCCGTTTGCCGGTACAGCTCGTACTGGCGGCATTTCCCCACGAGGGTCGGCAGGCTTTCCTGTCCCAGGTCGACTTCGATGAAGAACGCTTCAACTTCGTCGCTGTCTGGGCGGTCGGCAAGCTCAACATACAGATCGGGCTTTAGTATCTGCGGGCTGCCGCTTATCTCGATGTAGCGTCGCCACGAGTACGGCTCGGGGGCGAGAGTAGCCACCTCCCGATGGGAAGCGCGGGCAGCCGTCAAAAGCGCCACGGCCAGGTCAGCGATGGCGAGCGTGTGGTTCAGGAAGCGGGCCGATGGTTCATAGGCGCGGCGGCGAGGCCGGTTGTCATCCGAGGCGCGAAGAATGCGGTCGCCGACCGCGTCCACGAAGTAGACCAGTCCTTCTGAGCCGGCACGAATGCCACCAATGCGGCGCTCCAACGTCGCTAGGATGCGGTCGTGGCGCAACCGGTCTAGCACCCGGCGAGCGGTCCGAGCGGCTGACGCCTTGGAGGCATGTCCCGTAAAGTGCAAAGCCTCAATGTGGCGGGTCGTCAGAAACTTGTAGCGTTCGACGCTGCTCAGGACGGCGCGGTCCCGGTCGCTAAGCCGCGTCATGATTTTGTCGAGCTGCCGTGAACTGACCCGTCCAGCTGCCACAGCAACGGGGCTTGGTAAAGCCCCGTTATTCGTCTCCCTTAGCGGCAGATGCTGCTGGCTGACCTGCGGCGTCGCCGAACTATCAGCTGACGCGGAAGGGTAGTCGGTCGGTAGGGCATATTCGTGGCTCATGAGGGACTCCTACGCCCGCCGGGAGCCGCCGATGTCTTCCGGAACGGACTGGTCGAGTAAGTCGAGTAGGCCAGCTTCGATGGCGCTGATCGGCTGTCCGTAAAGCGTGCGGCTGCGGCGACGGATGTCAGTCGGGTCGCTGGTTGGTTTGGGTGGCGGCAGCGTGACGCCGGAAGCCCACGGCTGGACAGCACCGTCGTGCACAAGCTGGGCGTACACGTGGAACGCCGGCAACGCCGTGAAGTCCTCTGCTTCGAGTTGAGGCGTCCCGCTGGCGACTGCTTTGGCATCTCTTGGGTATAGCTGGAAGAAGACGCGGGAACGACAGTTGGCCTCGAACGCCGCGTTCATGCTCGGAGGCAATTGGTCACGGAACTGATGCGCGACATGGAAGGCCGCACCGAGACTGCGGGAAGTGGCCAAAGCATCGCCGAGTTCGGTTGGCAGCCGCAAATACTCCTGGACTTCATCGAGGTAGACCATGATGGGCTCCCGGTTCTCCGGCGGTGTAGCGGCGCGCTCGCGAATGGCCTGCCACAGTTCCGCTACCAACACGGCGCCGAGCAGCTCCGCCGCCTGCGGTCCAACAACGCCCTTCTGCAGCGGCACGAGCAGGATCTTCTTGTCGCGGACGACTTGGCGAATATTAAAGCGCGGATTGCGCTGCGCCAAGACATTGCGCAGATGGGGGTCGAGCAACGGCCGGAGTTTATTC
>JAOPYU010000088.1 GCA_025964455.1 Thermoleophilia bacterium
CGATGTCAGTGTCGCTCGTCCAGTCCAGCTGGATCGCAGGTCCGGCGAAGGCCTGCCCGGAACTGGCCGGCCCGATCTCCCTGACGATCCCCGGCAGGATCGTCCCGAAGTCGAGCGCGAGCGGGGCGGTCGAGTCGCGACCGGCATCGGCGTAGCCGAGCGTGCTCATCGTCATGGAGATGGATGGTGCCACGATCGTGAGCACTGCACCGCTGCCCGTGGAGCCGTCCGGGTTGGTCACGGTGACGGTCCGTGCGCCGAGCGCCGCTGCGCCGGCGACGTCGATCGTCGCATCGATGGTGGTGGCTGACACGACCGAGGGCGACGAGGCCGTGACGCCACCGCCACTGACCGACACCGTCGCTCCCGTCTGGAAGTCGGTACCCGTGAACCGGATGACGATGCCGCGGCGGCCCTGTGCCACGGTGGGCGGGCTCGCCGACACGACGGTGGGATCCGAAGCGCGGATGAGGAAGGACACCACGCCGTATGGCGCCGTCGATGCAGCGGCGGTGGATGGCGCGGCAGTGTTGATCGCATGCGAGTGCGCCCCGGCCGGCGACGCGGTGGTCGCCGCGACCGTACCGGTGCGCGCTGCCGATGAGGCGCCGCTGGTCATGGTTGCATCGCCATCGACGCCTGCCGCGCCGAATCGGCCGGTGACGGCGTGCGAGTGCGCTCCAGCCGGTTCGGACATGAGGCCCCACGCGTTGTGCCACATGTAGCCCGAGGTGCCGCCGGCGTCGAAGCGCGAGCCGCCGATCTGCAGCGGGATCGAGTGCGAGTGATCGCCCACGGCGGCGACGGCGAGCGTGCCGAGGCCGTGCCGGTGGCCGGCCACGGTGTGCGTGTGCGCCATCGAGTGGTCGTGAATCGGGACGTCGTGGGTGTGGTCGGGCTGGGAGCTGGAACCGTGATTGTGCGAGGCAACGTGCGTGTGCGAGAGGCTGCCGGCGCGTGCGCCGAGTGTGGAGGCGGTTCCGGCCACTGCGCGACTGACGGGGATCGAGTCGCGCAGGTCCGGCAGGTTGAAGGTCGTCGAGCCGTTTCCAGGCCCGTACGTGATTCCGATCCTCGCGAACAGCGATGCGTACACGGTGCGGTTGACAGCCGCGCCGTCGGCGACCAGCCAGCCGGGCGGGGTCGTGCTCGCCGGGTACGCCACGATCGTGCCGACTGCGACGTCGGTTGCCGCGCTGCGCTGGAGCTCGGTCCGGATCGTCGAATACGGGGCGTTGGCCGTATCGGTCGATCCGGTCGTGGTTGTGGTGGCGCCGCCGTGGTCGTGCGCCGCGGACGTCGTGGTTGTGACCGGCTCGATCCCGGTCGATCCAGCGGACGGAGCGCTCGAGGTGATCGCCGCGTCGCCGGAGGATCCGCCCGTGTTGCCGATGGTCCCGGAGACCCCGTGGCTGTGTGCCCCTGCATTGCCGGTCGTGGATCCCCACGCGTTGTGCCACAGGTAGCCGGCGTTGCCGCCGTTGTTCCACTGCGAACCGCCCATCAACATCGCGATGGCGTGGGAGTGGGCGCCGCCCGCCGCCACGGCGGCGGTGCCGGTTCCGTGCAGGTGCCCGGGTAGGCTGACGGTGTGCGCCATCGTGTGCTGGTGGTTCGCCGTGTGTGTGCCGCCTGGCTCCGACGAGATAGCATGCGCATGGGCGCCGACAGTGTGAGTGTGATCGAGGGAGCCGCCTGTTGCCCCGAGCGTCGACGCGCCGCTCGCGCCGCCGACGCCGATCGCGGAGCGCCCCCGCAGATCCGGCAGCGCGTAGTTGGTTGATCCGTCGCCCGCCCCGAACGTCGTGGACAGGCACGAGAACAGGTAGGACTCCGTGGATCGCGAGACGGTTGCGCCGTCTGCCGGGAGTGCGCTCGATGCGCTCGCCGCGGCGGCCGTCCACCAGATGGTTCCGCAGGGGGTGGTCGTCGCGGCTGTGGCCTTGATCGCCATGGTGGTGGCGAGGAAGGCGTGGTTGGCAGCCGTGGTCGTCCCCGCAGCGGCGCCGGTCGTGCCCCCGTGGGCGTGGGCCGCGTCCGTCGACGTGGTCCCGGACCAGGTAGCCGACAAGCCGGTGCTGGAGCCGCTCGACGTGACAGCACCATCTCCGTTCACTCCGGAACCCGTCGCCCCGATCTGACCGGTCCATCCGTGCGTGTGGCTGCCGTCGGTCGAGGTCGACAGTCCCACGGCGTTGTGCCACATCCAGCCGTCGAGGCCGGCGACGTCGACCTCGGATCCGCCGGCGGAAAACGGCAGGGGATGCTGGTGGTCGCCGACTCCCGCGATGCTGAGCGACCCCAGGCCATGGCCGTGCCCGGCGAACGAGTGGGTGTGCGCGATGGAGTGGGCTGGCGACGTTGCCGCATGCGAGTGCGAGCCGGCGCTGGTGATGCCGTGGGAGTGGGACGCGATCGTCGGAGCGTGGTCGAAGGTGCCGCCGGTGACGCCGATGGTCGGGAGCGACGTGCCGCGGCCGATCGGGAAACGCTGACGCAGGTCGGGAACGTTGAACGTCGTCGTGCCGTCACCCGCCCCGTAGGTCGTCCCGATCACCGCGAACAGGTCAGCGTACGTGGTGCGCGAAACGGCTGCTCCGTCTGCGGGCAGCCATCCGGCGGGAAGGCCGGCTGCCCCGACCGGAACTATTGAGCCCACCGGCACCTCGGCCCGAGCGGCCGGCGCCACTTCCAGCAGTGCAATCGCTGCGAGCAGCACGGCAATGAGGAGCCGCGCCGCCGGCGCTCGCAGGCTGGCCCACGGCCAGCCGCGCCTGCTCGCCACGTCGGCGCGCAGGCGCATGCGCGGCTCGTGTGCGCGTGCTTGCATAGAGGTTCTATCGGGTGTCGAGCGATCTGGCTGAAGCTGGTGGACGAAATACCGGATGCACTAGGCATCGAACTGACCCAAAAATGACCTCGAGAGATCTGCGGACCTGCCGGCCTACTCGTCATTTTGGACGATCCGCAAGGGCGATCAAGCAGGCGCGACAAACGCCGATGTGAGGGTCCACGCGCCGGGTGGGCCGCCGCGTTCCGCACCTGGAGCATCCAACATGCCTCGAGTCCTGTCCCCGGCCATCGCTGTCGCAGCGGTCGCGCTCCTTGCGATCGTCCCTGCCGCATCGGCCAAGCGCCCCGCAGGCGGATCCGCCAAGCCTTCGAAGCCCGCGTCGTCCAAGCCCGACAAGCCGGCGCCGGCCAAGCCGCTCATCTTGCGGGGCACGACCGGTGACGACGTACTGGTTGGCGCCGCCCTCCGCGATA
>JAOPYU010000156.1 GCA_025964455.1 Thermoleophilia bacterium
TTGAGCTTGGCGACCGTGATGCCGTACTTGGCAGCGACCGACGCGAGGGTGTCTCCCTGCACGGCGCGGTAGGACGCGTTGCCCTTGCGTGCCTCGTCGAGCGCCTTCTCGGCCTTCTCGAGCTTGGTCTCGGCGGCCTCGCGCTTGTTGACCGCGGTGGTCACGCCGGCTCGCGCCGTCGTCACGCCGGTGGTCTTGGTCGCGACATCGGCAGTTGCCTTGGTGGCCGCCTCGGTCTTGGCCTTCACGTCGGCCTTCGCCGCGTCGAGCTTCGCCTGGGCTGCAGCGACCTTGTCGGTGCCGCCGCCGCCCTCGGTCTTGTCGGGCGCATCCGTCTTGTCCGGCGCGTCGGTCTTGTCCGGGGCATCCGTCTTGTCGGGCGCGTCGGTCTTGTCCGGGGCGGTCGTGCCGCCCGTGCTGCCGCCGCCTTCGGTGCCGCCCGTGCCGCCCGTGCCGCCCGATCCTTCGGAGCCGCCCGTACTGCCGCCGCCCTCTGCGCCGCCGACGCCGGTGCTACCGCCGCCCATGCCGGCGCAGCCGGCCATGGCGTTGGTGCTGCCTGACATCGAGGTCGCGAGGCTTGCCGCGCCGCCGCCGGCGGTGCCGGCGACTGCTGCCGAACCTGCCAGGGCCTGGCGCAGCGACTCGATCGCGGTCGTGATCTGCTTCAGCAGGCCCGCGAGGTCGCTGCCACTGGGGGCCGCCGTGGTCGAGGCGTCAGTCGTCGCGCCGCCCCCGCTCGCTCCAGCGACCGAGGTGGTCGTCGTCGAGTTGGCGCTCACCGGAGTGGCCATCGTATTGCCGACCGTGCTTGAACCGCACATGGTCTGCTCCATTTCGTCCCTGTTGATACGGACCGACCGTCCCGGGTCGGGGCGTTGCAAGGGCGACGTCGCAGCCTGTCCGGGCCGCGCGTGGTGTCGTCCACCTCCACAAGACGACGGAAACGGCCATTCGTCAAGTGTCCGAACGACAACGGGCCCACACCGTGAGGTGCAGGCCCGTCGATCATCGTTTCCGTCCCGTCACTTGGGCGCAGGTGGGAGCGCGTTGAGCTCCTTCTGCCAGATCGGAATCGAGTTGGAGATGTAGCCGCCCGCGCTGCGCAGGCCGTTGATCTCGTTGCGGATCTGGTTGAGCCGATCCATCTTGTGGGTGACCTGGCTGTCGGTCGACGGCGTGGTCTTCTCGAGCGCCTCGCGCTCGGCCGCCAGCTTGTCCATCTTGCCGGTGATGCTCTTGAGCTCGGTCTTGGCGTCGCTGATGAACTTCTGCAGCTCGGCGCGCCGGGCGGCATTCGGATCGACCGGAGTCGTGGGCGTGGTCGGCGTGACCGGCGGTGCGCCGTCGGCGCCGCCGCCACCCGAGGTGCCCGGCTCCGGCGGCTTGTCGTGCTTGGGCTTGTCCTTGGGGCCGTGCTTGTCGGCCTTGTCGCCGCCGCCGCCCTTGCCGTGCTTGTCGGCCTTGTCGCCGCCCTTGCCGTGCTTGTCGCCCTTGTCGCCCTTGTCGGCCTTGTCAGCCTTGTCGCCCTTGTCGGCGGGCTTTCCGGGGGGCTCGGTCGTCGGGGCCGGGGGCTCCTGGCCGACCTGGCCGGGTCCGCCGCCCATGTCGCAGCCGGGCATCGCGCATCCTGCTGCGCCCGCGGCGGCACCGCCGCCACCGAGCGTCTGGCTGCCGAGCGCCGTCTTGAGCGCCTCGACGGCTGCAGCGACCTGCTGGAGCAGCGGCGCGAGCGACTCGAGGCCGCCCCCACCTGATGCACCTGCGACGCCGGTCGCCGGGCTCGGCACCGCGCCGCCGCCGCTCGCTCCTGCGACGCTCGTGGTGGTGCTCGAGGCACCGCCGCCTGCCATCGCGGTCGAATTACCGGCCATGGTCGGCTGCACGCCGACTGATCCCACTCCACACATCTTGTGGTTCCCCCACTCGAATGCGCGCGCCGGTCCAGGGCGCGCGTCGTTCCCACCACCAGCGAACGATGGAAATGCCGAACGGTCAAGGCCGGGACGTGTTGGCCCAGCCGCTTCGCGCCATCGTGCGGTAGGCTGCCGCGGCCCGTTTCCGCCCCGAAAGGAATCCGTCATGCCGATCCATCTCCGCGCCGAGCAGGGCGATTACGCCGAGGCCGTCCTGGTCCCCGGCGACCCACTGCGCGCGAAGTACATCGCCGAGACGTTCTTCGAGGGCGTGAAGCAGGTCAACGGCGAGCGCGGCATGCTCGGCTACACCGGCACCTTCAAGGGAAAGCCGGTCAGCGTGCAGTCGACCGGCATGGGCTGCCCGAGCGCTGCGATCGTGTTCGAGGAGCTGTTCATGCTCGGCTCCACGAAGCTGATCCGCGTCGGCACCTGTGGCGGCCTGCAGCCGGGAATGACGATGGGCGAGCTCGTCATCGCGACGAGCGCGACGCCGTCGGACCGCACCGCACTCAACTACACGGGCGGCGAGATGCACGCCCCGACCGCTGACTTCGGCATGGTGCTGAGCGCGGTCAAGGCGGCCCAGTCCGTCAACCGCCAGATCAAGGTCGGCAACATCGTCTCGAGCGACGTGTTCTACCAGCCCGACACCGGGCTGGCGCAGCGCTGGAGCGACCGCGGCACGCTCGCGGTCGAGATGGAAGCCGCGGTGCTGTTCACGGTCGCCGCGCTCCGCAAGATCCGCGCGGCCGCGATGTGCACCGTCAGCGACGTGATCGTCGACGGCGAGTTCCACCGCATCAGCGACGAGGCGCTCAAGCAGGCCGTCGACGAGATGGTCGAGATCGCCCTCGAGGTCGCGATCGACGAGAGCGCCGGCATCCCCGACGCCCGCTCGCTCGCATCGGTCTGAGCCGGCCCGGGCCGGGGTAGGCGCGCCGCATGCGCGCAATCATCGTGAACCCCGCCTCCGCCTCCGGCCGAACCGCCGGACGCTGGCGGCGCATCGTCGCCGCCCTCGAGGCGCGCGGCGAACACTTCGAGGTGCTCCTGACGGAGGGCCCGGGCGACGCGATCGCGATCACGCGTCGCATGATCGGCGAGGGCGTGCGGGAGCTCGTCGTGCTCGGTGGCGACGGCACGGTCGGCGAGGTGGTCGCGGGCTGCATCAGGCCCGATGGCAGTGGCGTCCTGCACGACGCGATCGAGCTGAGCATCATCCACCAGGGCACGGGCGGCGACTTCGCACGCGGGCTCGACGTGCCCAAGGACGAGGCCGGCGCGGTGTCGGTCGCACTCGACGGTGTCCCGCGGCGCATCGACATCGGGTGTGCGCGATATCGCCCGCAGGCCGGCCTCGAGGCGCCTGCCGACGCGCAGCCCGACGGGAGCCGCGTGCGCGGGTTCGCCTCCGTCGCGAACGTCGGCATGGCCGCGGAGGTCGTCGAGAAGGTCACCGGGCGCCTGAAGCGGCTCGGCAACAACGGGGCGTTCGCGGCGGCGACGGTCGGGTGCCTGGCACGCAACCGGGCGCGTCCGGTCACGCTCGCCACACGCGAGGGCATCGACGCGGAGCTCGACATCGTCGACGTGGACGTGTGCAACAACCGGTTCATGGGAGGCGGCATGGTCGTCGCACCGGATGCCGACTTCTCCGACGGCGTGTTCGACCTGGTGATCATCCACGCGGCCGGCCGGGCCAAGCTGATCCGCACCTTCCCGAAGATCTACTCCGGGCGACACGTCGACGATCCGCTCGTGCGGGTCGAGCGAACGAGCGAGGTCACGATCGGGGTGGGAAACGGCGGCAGCCCGCAGGGCGTGGTGCTCGACGGTGAACACGTCGGCTGCACCCCGGCGACGTTCACCAACCTGCCGTCGGCGATCTCGGTACGTGTCCCGGTAGGATCCCGGACATGACAGCTTCGTTCGCCTCACAGGAATGGGCCGGCTCGCTCGCGACCCGCCTGCAGGAATCCGCCAAGGTCCGCACCGAATCGGTGACGTGGATCTTCGGTCCCATCGTCCTCGTGGTCGATGCCGACGAGGCACAGGGGACAGCGGCGACCGCACTCCGGCTCGACGTGCACGAGGGCAGCGTGCGCGGCGTGAGCGTCGTGTCTCCCGACCTGGCGGGTCGGGTCCCGTTCGCGATCGGCGGCTCGATCGCCCGGTGGCAGTCGGTGTTCGGCGGAGCGCTCGACCTGGTCGACGGGGCGCTCGAGGCGAAACTGCGGGTCCGCGGCGATCTCCCGACGCTCGCGCGGCATCGCGCCCTGCTGCAGTCGATCACCGCTGCTGGCGGCGAGGTCGAGACGGACTGGCCCGTCGCCGACGCCCCCGCTCGCTGAGCGAGGCTCAGGCGAAGTCGACGCAGAAGCGCATGCCCTGGTAGAGCGCGGGCGTGCCGTAGCCGACCTCGACCACGTCGGTCATCGAATCGGCCATGCTCGGGCTGTGCGCGCCCCGGCGGATGCTCTCGACGGCGCCGCGAAGCTCGTTGAGGTAGACGGCGACCTCGTCGGTGCGGCGGGACCTGACGCTGCGGGTGCGGGCGCCCAGGGCACCGGTACCGGTGCGGGCCGTGCCGGCGTGGCGCGTGGCCCAGTCTCCGGCGACGTTGGTGGCGTTCAGCTGCAGCGTGACGATGGCGGACATTCGGTGTGCTCCCCGTGGTGAATATCGCGGCCCCCTCCGAACCGCTTGATGCCAAGGTACGAGGAGCACGGGATGTTCGACACGGACGAACTACCTAGGTTTGTACGGACCCCGGCGGGCGCCCGGACGGACGCCCGCCGCGGCGCGATTCAATCCGGGCTAGCGACCCGGGCAGTGCGGCGCCGGTGGACCGTTCGTCCGACCAGGGCGATGACGGCGAGCAACACGAGGGCGGGCAGGGCCCCGCCGAACCAGACGATCGTGCCGGCGACGTTCTCGGCGAGCCGGTCACGCGCGTCGCCCCAGGCGGCTCCGAGCACGGAATCCTCGTCCTCGTCGGTGTCGGAGGTGCGCGCGCCGCGCTCGCTGATGGTCAGCTCCACCGTGCTCATCGAGGTCATCTTGCCGAGGTAGTCCAGTCGGCCGCGCGAGAGCTCGATCTGCTCCTGGACGGTGTCGAGCCGCGACTGCACGGCGAGCACCTCGCTGACGCCCTGCGTCTGGGCGAGCAGCGCGAGCAGGCGACCCTCGACCGCGCGGTCGTGCTTGAGCCGGGAGCGCACGTCGACGAACTCCTGGGTCACGTCCTGGCTGGCGACGTCGAGCCGGCGCACGCTCACGCCGCCGATGTCGCGCAGCCGGCTGACGGCGGTGTCGAACCGGCGCGACGGCACGCTCATGGTGATGGATGCCACGCGCGGCCCCTTCCCGGCGCCGCTGCGCGAGGACGCCACCACGTACCCGCCATGGGCGCCCGCGACTGCCTGCGCATCACCCCACACGTCCTCGAAGCGTCCTCGCTTGGTGACGCGGAGCTCGATCGAGGCGGTCCGCACGATCTTGGCGTCGATCGAGGGAGCTCCGAGCGAACCGACCGGATCGATGGACACATCGGTGCCGCCGGCACCGGGCGTGGCCGCGCCGACGGCGTCGCGCGCGATCTCCTCCGTCTCGGGCGCGACGAGCGACTCGGAGCGGGCGGTCGCCGACTTCGCGACGACCGACGTGTCGGACGGGGTGGGGCCGGACGTGGCCGGGTCCACGAGCGCTGGCTGCGCGTCGCCACCGACGCCCCCGCCCGATGATCCCTCGCTGCTCGGGCCGACCGCGCTCCGGGGCTGCTCGTAGGTCAGCGCGAACGCGAGCAGGATCGCGCCGGCGAGGGCGAGCAGGAGGGGGATCGGTCGCCCGGTGCGAGTGGCGAGGGAACGGACGCGGTTCATGGTGACCTCCGAGGTGCAGGGTGGTTGCTGCTCCGTCGGACGCGTCGGGGGTCCGGATGGTTCCCGCCGGGTCAGACCCCGGTGAAGTTCGGGCGGCGATTCTCGGTGAGGGCGCTGATGCCCTCCTGCGCGTCCGCCGTGGCGAGCAGGTCCAGGAAGCACTCGCGCTCGCGCCGGAGCCCGTCGGCCGGGTGTTCGAACGCTGCGCGCACCAGCGCCTTGATGTGACGCAGGGCGAGCGGTGCCTGACGCGCGAGCGAGGCCGCCCGCTGCTCCACCGTCGCGACGAGCTCGTCGGCGGCGACGACCTCGTGCACCAGCCCCTTGGCGAGCGCCGTGGCCGCGTCGTAGCGCATGCCCTTCATGATCATCTCGGTGGCGACGCCGGCGCCCACGAGGCGCGGCAGTCGCTGCGTGCCTCCGCCGCCCGGCAGCAGTCCGAGCCGGACCTCGGGGAGCCCGAGCTGCGCGAGGTCATCCCCGGCGATCCGGAAGTCGCATGCGAGCGCCAACTCGAATCCGCCACCGATGGCGATGCCCTCGAGCTGGCAGATCGTCGGCATCGGCAGCTGCTCGACGTGGTCGAACACGTCCGCGACCTCGAGGAAGTCCTGCAGCATCGCGTCGCCGCCGGCGTCGACCCTGGCCATCATCGTGACATCGGCCCCGGCGGTGAAGATGCCGCGATGGGCGGATCGGAACACCACGACGCGCACGTCGGCATCCTTCACGAACTCACGACAGGCACGCTTGAGTTCGCGGCCGACCTCGAGCGTGATGACGTTGAGCGGCGGGTTGTCGAGCTCCACGATCGCGATGTGACCACCGCCGTCGCGACGCACCCGGATCGCGTCGTACGAGGCCTCGCTCACGGGACGTCGACCTGTCCCTGCGCGTAGTAGCGCGACGCGATGAGCCGCTGGACCTGGTTGGTGCCTTCGACGATCTGCAGCACCTTTGCATCGCGCATCCAGCGCTCCACCGGGTGGTCGGCGCTCAGGCCGGCGCCTCCGAGCACCTGCACCGCGTCCGTGGTGACACGCATCGCGACATCGCTCGCGAAGGCCTTCGCGTAGGAGCCGATGAGCCCGACGTCCTCGCCCCGTGCAGCGGCGTCGCATGCGCGCCAGATGAGGGCGCGAGCTGCCTCCAGCTGCATGCCCATGTCGGCGAGCATGAACGACACGCCCTGGCGCGCCATGATCGGCTTGCCGAATGCCTCGCGCTCGTTCGCGTACTGCACGGCGTGCTCGAAGGCGGCGCGGCCGATACCGAGCGCCGAGGCCGCGACCTGCGGCCGCGAGTGCGCGAAGAAGCGCATCGCCACCAGGAAGCCCGCGTCAATGCCGCCCACCACGTGGTCGCCGGGAACACGCACGCCGTCGAGGAAGACCTGCCCCGTGTAGGAGGTCCGCAGGCCCATCAGGTCGAGCTTCTGGTACGTGACGCCCTCGGCGTCGCCCGGCACGATGAATGCGCTCACGCCGCCGGCGCCGGCCCCGCCCGTGCGCGCGAACACGAGCATCGCGGTCGTCCCCGGCATCGCTCCGGTGATCCAGGTCTTCTCGCCCGTGAGCACCCAGTCATCGCCCTCGGCGACCGCGCGTGTACGGATGTTGGCGAGGTCGGAGCCCGCATGGGGTTCGCTGAAGGCGATCGCTGCGAAGGCACCCGCCGGATCGCAGATGCGACCGAGCCAGTGCGCGCGCACGTCAGGGTCGATGGCATCGCCCGCGGCGAGGATCCCGCCCGCGAACAGCTGTGCGCTCCCCAGCAGCGAGGCGAGCCCGGGATCCCCGGCAGTGAGCTCCTCCATGAGCATGGCACTCGTGACCGGGTCGAGGCCGCCCCCGCCGTCCGCTTCCGGGATCGCGTAGGTCAGCAGTCCGGCCGCGGAGGCCTCGGCGAGCAGGCCATCCGGGAGACGCCACGCGCCGATTCCACCCTCGGACATCTCACGCTGCATCGCATCGGCCGCGGGGCGCAGGCGCTCCTGCGCGAAGGCGCGCGCGACGGCCACGAGCTCACGCTGGTCGTCGGTGCGCTCGAAGGAGATGCGGTTGACGCCGGCGTCGCTGATCGCGTGGGTGGATTCCATGCTGCGTGGCTACCCACCGGGGGCGACCTCGATACCCTCGACGGCGCTGGCCGTGGACGCGTCCTCCCCCGGCGAGAGCGGTGTCGCGGCGACACCCGGCGTCGGAGAAGCGAAGGCCGCGCCCACCGAGTTCGGACCGCCTTCGACGCACGCCGCGTGCTGGTTGAGCACGTCCACGTCAGTCGTGGACGGAGCTGGGATCGCGACGTAGGTGCCGTCCAGGCCGATCGGTGCCGCCACCGGGGTGTCAGTGATCGTCATGCACTCCCGGTATGCACCCAGCGCAGCGTCTCCCCTGACGATCGCGGCGGTCGCGATCTCCCGTAGGCGGGTGAAGCGCTCCGAGCAGGTGGTCGACTGGAACGAGGACGGCGTGAGGCGGATGCGCTCGGACGCGGGCAGCCGCAGCGGCGCCACGCACTCGCGGCCGAATCGTGCGCCACCGGACGCCGCGACGGCGATGCCGGTCGGTGACAGCAGCGATGAACATCGCGACACGCCGAGCGGCTCGTCGACGCCGAGGACGACCACGAGCTGGTCACCGATCTTCAGGTTGCCCGCGTCGACGCCCACGTCGAGCACGATGTCGGTCGCGGAGCTGCGCTGCGCCGCGGTCAGCGTCCATGCGTCGACGACTTTCCCTCCGATCTCCTGACACGTGCCACGGCGCACCTGCGCGCTGACCTTGGCGTCGACGCCCGCCACCAGCGACGGCGCCAGCCGCAGCCGCACGTCGCCGTCGGGCGCGAGCTCGAGTGAGACGTTGCCTTCCACGGGGGGTGCGGAATCGGCAGGACCCACGACCGCCCCGGGATCCACTGACATGACCGTCGAGCCGACTGACGCAGGATCCGACGGGGCCACCGGCACGGCATCGTACGGGGACATGCCCGGGTCGATCACGCCGACGACCGGCCCGCCTGCGATGCCGCACACCATCGCATCGATGCACTCGCTGCCGTAACCGAGCGACAGCGGCTGGAGCGACGCGAACTGGTATCCGCTGCCGAGCCGGACACCGCCGTCCTCGGTGTAGCGCGCGGCCAGGCTGCGCGATGCTGTCTCGTCACCCGAGTACCACCCCGAGTCGTCGCCGTCGATGAGGTCGAAGGTCGGCAGCAGGAACACGCCCACGAGGGTGGCGAGTGCGACGATCCCGATGAGCACCGGTCGCTCCGCGCGCCGACCGCGGACCAGCGGCCGCGCGAATGCGAACAGCACCGTGGTGGCGGCGGCGCACCACAACCCGACGTACGTGAAATCACCAGTCGTCGTCGGCGGGTCGACCGCTGACACGACGGCCCCGGCCAGCAGCGACGCGCCGAGCACGAAGGCGCCGGCCTCGAACGGCAGCAGCGCCTCTCGCGCCCGTTCCGATCGCAGTGACCAGAACCACAGCGCGGCGAGGCCGATGAGCACGGGCAGGGCGAGGATGAACGCTGCACCGATCACCAAGGTGAAGACGTTCACGGCGATGAACAGCAGCACCAGTGCGCCAGCAACGAGCCGGGCGCGCTCGTACCGAGTCCGCCCGTGCCAGATGCGGGAACGGGACTCGCCGGCGTCGTCTTCGTCGGTCGTGGGGTGCGGCGCGTCGTCCATGGGGGTCCGTTCGTTCGTCGGGGCACTGCTCCATCAGCTTCGGCGATGCGCCTGAGAGCACGCTTCCGCGAATCCGAGAGTTCTCCGAGAGTCAGTCCTCGGCGCGCAGCGAGGCGCTCAGGTCCAGCTCGATCCGCGGCGGACGCCTCCGCGTGATCTGGACGGTGCCGCCGTGGGCGCGGGCGACGTGGTCGACGAAGGCGAGCCCGAGCCCGGTCCCGCCTGCCGCGCCCGATGCGAAGGGCTGGAAGGGCAGCAGCAGGTCCTCGTCCACCGACCAGCCGGCCCCGGCATCCTCGACGCCGACGCGCCCGCCCTGGAGGGTCACCGTCACTGGTTCTGCCCCGTGCACCAGCGCGTTGTCGAGCAGGTTGCCCACGGCTCGGGTGAGCAGCTCGGCATCGACTCGACCACGCGATGCGTCGAGGGTCGATTCGATGCGTGCGTCTGGCCAGCGCGTGCGCGCCGCGTCGATCGCGGATTCCACGACCGCCGCGAATGCGACGTCCTCATGTGCGTCCCGTGACCAGGCCGGCATCGCCGCGACGTCGACCAGCCCGGCGACGAGTGTCGCGACTGCCGCGCTCTGGCGCGCGATGCGCGAGGCCATGTCGCGCGAGTCCCCGGTGAGGGTCGGATCACGCTCGAGCAGTTGGGCGTTGGTCCTGATCGAGGTGATCGGCGTGCGGAGCTGGTGCGCGGCGTCCGCGACAAGCCGCCGCTGCGCCGCGTTCGCGGCGTGCAGGTCGTCCAGGAGCGCGTCGAACGATCGCGCCGCACGATCCAGGTCGCGGCCGCCGACGGAGCCGACCCGACGCTCCCCGGACACATCACGTCCCGCGAGCTCGATGCGGCGGAGCATGCGATCGATGCGACGTGTGGCCGGCAGCGACGCGAACGCTCCCGCGCCGATCGCCAGGAGACCGCCGATCGCCATCGCGATCCAGATCGCCCGTCGCGCATCGCGCAGCGCCGCCTGCCCCGGCTCGACGAGTTCGGCAGCGACCACGATCGCGTCCTCCCGGACGGCCGTGGCGACCCGCCAGCGCTCGGCATCGATCCGTCGGGTCTCGCGGCTCGACGCCACGCCCGACGTGACGCCGAGCGCGCGTGACGACGGCGCGATGGCGCTCGATCGACATCGCTCGACGCCGCTGCGATCCGCGATGGCGACGACCGCGTCGTCGCGGGCGGTTGCCTGCTCCTTCACCTGCAGGCAGCCCTCGGAGACGCCCGTCGCGTCGACCTCGTCGACGAGCACCTGTTCCAGACGAGCGTCGACGACCGCCTCGAGGGACCGCTCGACCGCCCCGAGCGCGACGACGCCTGCGAGGAGGACGGCGAGCACGCCCGCGAGTGCAGCCCAGAAGGTGAATCGGATGCGCGTGGTCATGGCTCGGCCCGCAGCACGTAGCCCACGCCGCGCACCGTGTGCACCATGCGCGACGCGCCCCCGGCTTCGAGCTTGCGGCGCAGGTACGAGACGTACACGTCGAGGTTCGAGGAGGACGTGCCGAAGTCGTACTCCCAGACCGACTGCATGAGCTCGGAGCGCCCGATGACGCTGCCGGCACGACGGGCGAGGCACTCGAGCAGCCGGAATTCGGTTCGCGTCAGCGTCAGCTCGCGATCGCCGCGACGAGCCGACCACCGGCCCGGGTCGACCACGAGATCGCCGACGCGGAGCACGGGCGCTTCCGCATCCCGCCCGTTCGAGCCCGCGTGGCGTCGCGCCACGGCCCGCACCCGCGCGAGCAGCTCGTCGACGTCGTAGGGCTTGACCAGGTAGTCGTCAGCCCCGGCGTCGAGGCCGTCCACGCGATCATGCACCGCGCCGAGCGCCGTCACCATCAGCACCGCGATGTCGAGCCCGGCCGCGCGGATCCGCCGGCAGGCCTCGAGCCCGTCGATCCCGGGGAGGCCACGATCGAGCACGACCACGTCGAAGCCGTCGTCGCGCTGCAGCTGCTCGAGCGCGGATTCGGCGTCCTCGGTGAGCACGGCGTCGTGACCGTCGAGTGCGAGCGCACGCCGAAGCGACACCCGGATGTCCTCGTCATCGTCCACGACCAGCACGCGCATGCTCGCGACCTACCCGTCCTGGACGATTCTCCAGCGCATCGCGGAAGCCCGCGGCCGCCTACTCGAAGATCGTGCCGGCATCGGCCTTCTCGACGAGCGAGGCGGGCGGCGCGAAGCGATCGCCGTAGGTCGATGCGAGCTCCTCGGCGCGTGCGCGGAACGCGGCGACACCGAGCGACCCGTCAGCGGCCTCGTAGCCGTTGACGTACTGGATGGCGCCACCCTGCATGGGCGGGAATCCGATGCCGAACACGCTGCCGATGTTGGCATCGGGCACGGTGCGCAGCACGCCCTCCTCGAACAGGCGGATCGTGTCGAGTGACATCGAGAACGTCAGTCGCTCCTGGATGTCGCGCACGCTCGGTTGCTCGGCGGCTCGCGGGTACTGCCCCGCGAGGCCGTCCCAGATTCCCAGGCGCGTGCCCGACTGGTCGTACTCGTAGAAGCCGGCACCGGCCAGCTTGCCACCGCGACCCTGCTCGAGCATCCATGCCACGACCTCGTCGGCGGGCTCGGGGACGTACGTGCCGCCCTCGGCCTCGACCGCTGCCTTGGTGGCGAGCCCGATCTTCTTCATGAGCTCGAGGTTGAGCTCGTCGCTCAGCTGCAGCACCCCGGTTGGGAATCCGGACATGACGGCGGCGCGCTCGAGCGCAACGGGGTTGACCCCCTCGCTCAGCATGCGGATGCCCTCGTTGATGAACTTCCCGATGACGCGGCTCGTGAAGAAGCCGCGCGAGTCGTTGACGACGATCGGGATCTTGCGGATCTGCTGCACGTAGTCGAGCGCGTGCGCGATCGCCTCGTCGCCGGTCTCCTTGCCCGCGATGATCTCGACCAGCTGCATCTTGTCGACGGGCGAGAAGAAGTGGATACCGACGAAGTCCTTCGTCCGCTTCACGCCCTGCTGCAGGCCGGTGATCGGGAGCGTCGAGGTGTTCGACCCGAGCAGTGCGTCCGGGAGCACCACGTCCTCGAGGTCGGCGAAGACCGCCTTCTTGAGGTCCTCGTTCTCGAACACCGCCTCGATCACGATGTCGACGCCCTCCAGGTCGCCGTAGTCGGCCGTCGGCGTGATCCGCGCAAGCAGCGCGTCACCCTTCTCCTGCGTGACCTTGCCGCGCTGGATCCCCTTCTTGACGAGCGCCTCGCTGTAGGCCTTGCCCTTCTCGGCCGCCTCGATCGAGACGTCCTTGAGCACGACGTCGATGCCGGCCTTGGCACTGACATAAGCGATGCCGGCGCCCATCATGCCCGCGCCGATCACGCCCACCTTGGTGAAGGTGCGCTTGGGCACGCCGTCGGGGCGCGAGTTGCCGGAGCTGATCGCCGTGAGGTCGAAGAAGAACGCCTTGGTCATGTTCTTGGACTGCTGACCGACGGCGAGCTCGACGAAGTAGCGCGACTCGATCCTCGAGGCGGTCTCGAAGTCCACCTGCGCGCCCTCCACGGCGGCGGCGAGGATCGCCTTGGGCGCGCGGTAGTCGGCACCCTTGACCTGCTTGCGCAGGTTGGCGGGGAAGGCCGGGAGCATCATCGCGAGCTTGGGGCTCTGCGGTGCGCCGCCGGGGATGCGGTAGCCGTCGCGGTCCCACGGCTGGGTCCGCGCCTCGCGGTCGTCCGCGTGCTCCTCGATCCAGGTGCGTGCCGCTGCAAGCAACTCGTCTGCCGGCACGACCTGGTCGACGAGGCCCTGGGCCAGCGCCTTGTCGGGGGAGAACTGCGGGCCGGGGCCCTTGACCAGGATGCCCATGAGCGCGTCCTGGATGCCGAACATCCGCACGGTCCGGGTGACACCGCCGCCGCCCGGCAGGAGCCCGAGGTTCGCCTCGGGCAGGCCGATCTCGTAGCGACCTGCGGCCGCGATGCGCCGATGTGCTGCAAGGGCGATCTCCAGGCCGCCGCCCAGCGCAGCGCCGTTGATCGCGGCGACGACCGGCTTGCCGATCGTCTCCAGCTTCCGGAGCGTCGCCTTGACCCGCTCGACCTCGCCGAACAGGCGCGGCGCGTCGGCCTTCGTCGCGCGCTGGAACAGCTTCAGGTCGCCGCCGGCGAAGAAGGTCTTCTTGCCGGAGGTGACGATGACGCCCTTGATCGCGTCCTTGTCAGCCGCGATCTCCTCGGCGAGCCGGTCGACCGCCGCCTCGAACGCCTCGATGTACGTGGCGTTCATCGTGTTGACGCTCTGGTTCGGGTCGTCGATGGTGAGCGTGACGATCCCGTCGCTGCCCGTCTCGTAGCGGACGGCGTCGGCGGCGGGGCTCGGTGCGGTGGCGGTCATGTGGGCTCAGGCTCCAGGGTTCGTGACGAGTTGGGGATGGCGTCGGTGTGCGTCGACGGGTCAGACGCGCTCGACGATGGTGGCGACACCCATGCCGCCGCCGATGCACAGCGTCGCGAGGCCGTAGCGCTTGTTGGTGCGCTCGAGCTCGTCGACGAGCGTGCCGAGGATCATCGCGCCGGTCGCGCCGAGCGGATGGCCGAGGGCGATCGCGCCGCCGTTCACGTTGGTGCGCTCGATCGGGTAGTCGCCCATGTCCTTGAGGAATTTCAGGACGACGGCCGCGAAGGCCTCGTTCATCTCGACCAGGTCCATGTCCTCCATCGTCAGGCCCGCCTTGGCAAGAGCCTTCCTGGTGGCGGGCGCCGGGCCGGTCAGCATGATGGTCGGGTTGGAGCCGGTGACGGCCGTCGACACGATGCGCGCGCGCGGCGTCAGTCCGTGTCGCGTGCCCGCCGCCTCGTTGCCGATGAGCACGATGCCCGCGCCGTCCACGATGCCGGAGCTGTTGCCCGCGTGGTGGACGTGCGTGATGTGATCGACCTCGACGAACTCCTGGAGGGCGACGGCGTTGAAGCCACCCATCTCGCCCATCGCCTCGAACGACGGGTTGAGCCCGGACAGGCTCTCCACCGTCGTACCGGGCCGCATGTGCTCGTCGTGGTCCAGCACGGTCAGGCCGCTGTGGTCGCGCACGGGCACGAGCGAGCGAGCGAACCGACCGTCGGCGACGGCAGTCGCGGCGCGGTCCTGGGAGCGCACCGCGTACTCGTCGACGGCCTGGCGGTCATAGCCCTCGATCGTCGCGATCAGGTCGGCGCTGATGCCCTGTGGCACGAAGGACGTGTTGAGCGCGGTCTCGGGGTCCATCGCCCACGCACCGCCGTCAGAGGCCATCGGCACGCGGCTCATCGATTCGACGCCGCCAGCGACGATCAGGTCCTCCCAGCCACTGCGCACGCGCGCGGCAGCCTGGTTGACGGCCTCGAGGCCGGACGCGCAGAAGCGGTTGAGCGACACGCCACCCACCTGCTCGCCGAACCCGCTCGCGAGCACCGCCGTCCTCGCGATGTCAGCGCCCTGGTCGCCGACCGGGGTGACGCAGCCCAGGATCACGTCGTCGACCTCGTTCGTGACGAGGTTCGGATTGCGGTTCGGCAGCTCCTGCAGCAGGCCGCTCACCAGCGAGACCGGCTTGACCTCGTGCAGGGACCCGCTCTTCTTGCCGCGGCCTCGCGGCGTGCGGATCGCGTCGTAGATGAATGCCTCGGGCATGGTGTTCCTCGTTCGTGGGTCGGGGGTGTCGCGAAGCGATGCGAGAGGGTCGATTGCGGTGCTAGGGCAAGGAGACGCGGAGAAAGGGGCCCGGTGGATTGGACCTCAGTCCATCCGCCGGGCCCCGATCCGCGTCGACGCCGCGATAGTGCCGCAAGCGGCCCTATCGGGGCATCATGAGTTCTTTGGCGATGACGAGGCGCTGGATCTGGCTGGTGCCCTCGTAGATCTGGAAGATCTTCGCGTCGCGCATGAGCTTCTCGACCGGGTACTCCTTCGTGTAGCCGTAGCCACCGAAGATCTGGACCGCGTCGGTCGTCGCCGCCATGCAGCTGTCGGCTGCGAAGCGCTTCGCGTGCGAGGACTGCAGCGTCGCGCGCTGGCCCTGGTCGTGCAGCCATGCGCCCTGCCACGTGAGCAGCCGGGATGCCTCGATGTTGGTGGCCATGTCGGCGATCAGGAAGTTGACGCCCTGGTTCATCGCGATCGGCATGCCGAACTGCACGCGCTCGACGGCGTAGGCCATGGCGTACTCGAGCGCGGCCCGTGCCACGCCGGTCGCCATGCCACCGACGCCCGGACGCGTGGCGTCCAGCGTCTTCATCGCGATCTTGAAGCCCTCGCCCTCGGCGCCGAGCAGGTTCTCGACCGGCACCTTGACGCTGTCGAAGAAGATGGCGTTGGTCGGGCTGGCACGCTGTCCGAGCTTGTCCATGTGGTGCTCGCACGCGAAGCCCTCGACGGGCGTGCCGTCAGCCTGCTTCACCTCCATGATGAAGGCCGACAGCCCGCGGTGGCCCGCGCTCTTGTCGGTCATCGCGAAGATCGTGATCCAATCCGCGAGCTCGGCGTTCGTGATGAACGTCTTGGAGCCGTTGATGACGTAGTGGGTCCCGTCCTCGCTCAGCGTCGCGGTCGTCTGGATGCCGGACACGTCGGAGCCCGCACCGGGCTCGGTCAGGCCGAACGCCGAGAACTTGAAGTCCTCGGTCAGCATGCCGAGGTACTTCTCCTTCTGCTGCTCGTTGCCGGCGATGATCACGGGCGCCGCACCGAGGCCGTTCGCCTCCATCGACGTCGCGATGCCGGAGCAGCCCCAGGCGAGCTCCTCCATGACGAGCACGCCGTCGAGCGAGCCGAGGCCCGCGCCGCCGTACTGCTCGGGCACGTGCAGGTTCATGAGGCCGGTTTCCCAGCCCTTGCGCAGGACCTCGATCGGCAGCTTGGACTGCTGGTCGGCCTCTGCCGCGACGGGGCGGATCTCGTTCTCCGCGAAGTCGTGCGCGAGCGCGCGGAATTCCTTCTGGTCGTCGGTCAGCTCGAACGAAACGCCGGTGCTGGTAGCCACTGCCACTGTGGGTCCTCTCATGAGCCTGCAGCGGCGTCGGGCCGCGGCGAGCGATGGGTCTCTGGGTCGGGTCCGGACGGCGGGCGGGGCGACCGTGGTCACCCCGCCCCCGCCGGCGGTCCTTGGGACGCTGCTCCTAGAGGAAGAGCGACCCGAGCTTGGTGGCGAGGCCGATGTTGCCCTTCACCTTGATCTTGCCCGTCATGAACGCCATCTGCGGATTGAGCTGGCCGTTCACGATGCGGATCCAGTCATCGGCCGCCGCGGTGATGGTGACCGAGGGCGAGTCGAGCGTGCCCTCGTTGAAGGTCGCATCCCCGTCGGCGATGACGGCGTTCCACTGTCCGCCACCTTCGCCGGTGATGTCGAACTGGAAGCTCTCGTTCATGCCGACTGCCTTGTCGGACTTGAAGCGTCCCTGCATCTCCTGCATGACGCTGGCCACGGTCTGGGTCTCGGTCATCGTGGTGGATCCCTCTCCATCTGGGCTCGGCCCTGTGCCGATGCCCGTTCTCCCTGCCTTGGGCCCGATTGATTGACCCGTCAGTCAATATTACGCATGCGGGTCGGAAGCGCGCGAGTCCAAGGCTCTGCAGCGGTGCTTTCCGCCGCCGGGGTGAACGAAACCGCGCGTGGCCGTCGGCGGCCGCCGGTGGCGTCGCGGACGGCCGCCGGGGCCGGGGGGCCGTCCGGGGCGCGATCCGCACGGGGAGATGGCGGTATGCAGCTCGCTCGCGTCACCGTAGCCTCCCCGCTCTCCGCGACCGCCGGCCTCCCGGCGATCCCCAAGGGCGGCACGTCCGCCGCCGCGGCCCTCCCGCCCGAGATGCTGGGCGCACGCATCGGCAAGGGCACGGTGCGTTCGGAGATCGATCGCGCGATCCGCGTGAGGATCGAGGGCACCGGCCCCGTCTCCACGCGCGACATCATCGCCGACTCCAAGGCCGCCTCCGCGCTCATGGCGTCGCCCAACGGCGACAAGTTCGTCACGGCCGTCCGCAGCTTCCTGACCGTCGGTGACGCGCACCAGGGCAAGGAGAACCTGAAGACCGTCACCTTCCTGCCCGACGAGCACGCCTCCAAGGGGATCTCGGTCCTCAACTGGGCAGATTCACTCGCACGCGACGGGAAGATGACCGCGAGCGACGTGATCGAGCCTTCCAAGGCACACCTGGACGACGTCCAGAAGAAGTTCCCCCAGTTCACCCGCGAGCAGGTCCGTGGCGAGCTGCGGGGGCTCACCGCCGTGGAGGGCGTCAAGCAGCTCACGGCCGGCGAAGCGGGCAACATCAGCTTCGCGGGCGCGTGGAACTCCGACGGGCACATCGTGATGATGCCCGACGTCTCCCGCGAGATGCTCGCGACCCTCGGCCTGTACCGCATCCAGCCGGGCGACGGTCTGACCAAGGCTCCGGTCGAGCGCCGCGACGAGCGCGCCCGCTGGACCTGGCATGCCGCCATCCACGAGGCGCACCACTCCATCACGCCGATGGGCAAGCGCGGGCCCGAGTGGACGAGCGTCATGGAAGAAGCCGTCCCCGAAGTGCTGACCCCGAGCGGGATCCAGCCGACCATGCAGGCCGCCGGAGCAGATCCCAGGCTTGCCGCGCGCCCTGCCCGCGACACCAAGGGCGAGGCGGTGGACTGGCCGGCCTGGAGCCGCGATCACCTGCCCAAGCCGCCGGCCGAGCAGGAAGCGACCGCCAAGGGCCGCTACACCGACGGTCCCGAGCTCGTGCGCGACCTGCTGCGCATGGCGGGGATCGATCGCCGCACCACCGAGGGCAAGGCCACGGCGCTCGAGCTGCTCCAGGGGCAGACGGCCTCCCGCGTGCCGCGGCGGATCGCGGATGCGATCGTGGCGGCCAAGGGCCTGGACGCGGCGGCGGCTCCCGACCTCGCACAGCTGATCCGCAAGGCGTCGATCGGGAAGGCCACGCTGGCCGAGATCGAGCGCCTCGTGGCGGGCGGCTCCTGACATGCAGGTCGCGACGGCTGGCACCGTCCCGGCACGCGAGGTGCTGCGCGCACATCTGCCTGCCGGCGACATCGGGCCCGTCCCGGACGCGTTCTTCGACGCGCGCATCGGTCGTGGCACCGTGGCGTCCGAGTTCAACCGGACGATCAGCGTCCGACTGGACGGCAGCGGTCCCCCCTCGCGCCGTGCGCTGATCCCGCAGACGCCCGCGACCGAGCAGCTGCTCGCGTCGCCGGCGGGCCCCGCATTCGAGCGGCTCGTGCGCAGCACGATGGCGGCGGGCGACGCGGCGCGCGGCCACGAGAACCTGCGCTCGCTCACCTTCCTGCCCGACGAGCACGCCATGAAGGCGGTCGACGTGCTCACGCAGCTGGCCTTCACGGTGCGTGCGACGGGAACGGCGCCGTCGCTGCCCAAGGACCCCGCGGCGGCGCGTGCTGCCGCGGCGCTGTACGCACGGTCGGTGGCCGAGGACTCGATCAAGTACAACGCCACGTCGCTCGCCTGGAATGCCGACGGCGAGATGGTCGTGATGCCGGATGTCACGCGCCGGCTGTTCGCCACGATCGATGCCTACCGACCGTCGAAGGGCGATCGGATCGTGGAACGCACGAAGCCGCAGCGCGACTACACGATCCGCGACGACTTCGACACGCTCGTGCACGAGGCGCACCACTCGGTCTCCCCCGAGCCGATGCAGTCCTCCGACTCCACGAGCGCGTGGGAGGAGGCGATCTCCTCCGTGTTCGGCCTGCAGGACCGCGCCCGGGCGGCGCGAGCCACCGGCGCCAACGTCATCGGCGTGATCGAGGATCCCACCTCCGCCCACGACGGCAGTGGCCTGGGGTGGGGCGCGTGGAACCGCGACCGCCTGCCCAAGCCGACCAAGGCGGAGCAGGAACAGACCAAGGTGACCTACCAGGACGGCCCGCGCGTGGTGCGTGAGCTGCTCGGGCTCGCCGGGATCGACCGCCGGACCACCGCAGGACGTGCAACCACGCTCGAGTTGCTGCAGGGCCGCTCCGCACGATTCGCCCCGAGGCGTGTCGCCGACGCGATCATCGCCGCTCGCGGACTCGACCCGGGCGTTCGCGAAGGACTCGTGCGCCGCGTGCGCGAGAGCGTCAACCACCCGGACGGGGTCGGCCACGTCACCGAGCTGCTCGACACGCTCCGGCCAGCCGCGACATGACGCCCGGCGCGAAGACCGCCGCCGCCGGCCTGGGCGACCCGCTCGAGCTCCCGTGCGGCGTCGTGCTGCGCAACCGCATCGCCAAGGCCGCGCTCAGCGAGCAGCTGGGCGATCGTCGCAATGACCCGACGCCGAGGCTCGCCACGCTCTACGGGCGCTGGGCGGCGGGCGGCGCCGGGCTCCTCATCACCGGCAACGTGATGGTCGATCGCCGCGCGATCGGCGAGCCGGCGAACGTCGTGCTCGAGGACGCGCGGGCACTGCCCGCCCTGCGCGCATGGGCGGCCTCGGTCGAGGGCACCGACGCGGCGATCTGGATGCAGCTCAACCACCCGGGCCGACAGTCGCCGCGGCACCTGTCGCGCCAGCCGGTCGCACCGTCGGCCGTGGCGATGGGGAGTGGTCGGCGTGGCGCCTTCGCGCGCCCGCGGGCGCTCGAGCACGACGAGATCGTGGAGCTCGTCGAGCGATTCGCCACCGCTGCGGAGCTCGCCCGCGACGCCGGGTTCGGCGGCGTCCAGCTGCACGCCGCCCACGGCTACCTGTTCAGCCAGTTCCTCTCCCCGCGCGCGAACGTGCGCGAGGACGAGTGGGGCGGCGACCCGGCTCGGCGCATGCGCTTCCTGCTCGAGGTGGTGCGCGCCACGCGGGCGCGGGTCGGCGACGCGTTCGCGATCGGCGTGAAGCTCAACAGCGCCGATTTCCAGAAGGGCGGCTTCGGCGAATCCGATTCGATCGACGTCGCCGTTGCACTGGAGGCCGCCGGGATCGACCTGCTCGAGATCTCCGGTGGCACGTACGAGCGCACGGCGATGATGGGGACCGCCACGCCGCGCCGCGCGAGCACCGTCGCCCGCGAGGCGTACTTCCTCGACTACGCCGCCAAGCTGCGCAGCCACACGACGCTGCCGCTCATGGTCACCGGCGGGTTCCGCTCGGCTGCGGCGATGGGGGATGCCGTGGCTGGCGGCGCCGCCGACGTGATCGGGCTCGGCCGACCGCTCAGCATCGAGCCTGACCTGCCGCGCGAGCTGCTCGCCGGGACCGCCGAGCGCGCGCAGGTCACGCCGCAGCGGCTCGGGATCCGCTCGATCGACGGGATGGCCGAGATCGTCTGGCACACCCAGCAGCTGCACCGCATGGCGGCCGGACGGCCACCGGCGCCACGTCGATCGGTGACCCGCGCCGTCGCACAGGCCCTGGTCACCAACGGTTCGGACACGCTGCGTCGCACGCGCGGCTGACGCCTTGGCGGATACGCCCCCGGCCCGGGTGGCGCGGGGCGCGATAGGCTCGCCCCATGGCCATTGACCTTTCACTCACCGAAGAGCAGCAGCACATCCAGGAAGCCGTTCGCAGCTTCGTCGACGAGCGGGTCCTGCCCGTTGCGGTGCAGAACGACATGGAGCACAAGCTCGACATGTCGCTCATCGACGGCATGCGCGAACTCGGCATCCTCGGGGCCCCGATCCCCACAGAGTGGGGCGGCGCGGGCCTGGACTTCATCAGCGAGGCGCTCATCTGCGAGGAGATCGAACGCGGCGAGGCGTCGCTGCGCACGCTCATCAGCGTGCACGTCGGCCTCAACTCGATGTCGCTGCTCGGCAATGCGAACGACGAGCAGAAGGAGCGGTGGCTCCGCCCGCAGGCCACCGGCGAGAAGCTCGCGTGCTTCGGCCTCACCGAGCCGGACGCCGGCTCCGACGTCGCCGCCATGAAGACCACCGCCATCAAGCAGGGTGACGGCAGCTACGTGCTCAACGGCGAGAAGAGCTGGATCAGCTTCGGGACGACCGCCGACCACGCGCTCGTGTTCGCCAAGACCGACCCCGCGGCCGCGCACAAGGGCATCTCGGCCTTCGTCGTCGACCTCAAGAACGACGAGGGCGTCTCCACCCAGCTGTACGAGCACAAGCTCGGCGTCTGGGCCGGCGACACGAGCAGCCTGTTCTTCAGCGACGTGCGCCTGCCCGCCGATCGCCTGATCGGGCAGGAGGGCGAGGGCTTCAAGATCGCCATGTACTCGCTCGACCATGGCCGATTCACGGTCGCCGCCGGCGCCGTCGGCGTGATCCGCGCGTGCCTCGAGCAGAGCGTCAAGTACGCCAACGAGCGCAAGACCATGGGCACCAAGATCGGCACCCACCAGTTCGTGCAGGACTTCATCGCCCAGATGGTCGCCGACTACGAGACGAGTCGCCTGCTCGTCTGGAAGGCCGCGTACGCGAAGAACCGCGGGATCCGCAACACGCGCGAGACGATCCTCGACAAGTGGATCGCCACGGAGGCCGAGTTCCGCTCGGCGCACAACGCGATCCAGATCCACGGCGCGATGGGCTTCGACGAGGAAACCGGCGTGGCCCGGTACTTCAGGAACGCGCGCGCACCGATCATCTACGAGGGCACCACGCAGATCCACAAGATGATGCAGGCCGAGCACGCGCTGGGCTGGCGCGAGCTCAACGGCAAGGGCGTGCCGCAGGATCTGTTGCACAAGCCCGCGCTCGCAGGCGTCTGAGCGACGGAACAGCGACACATTGCGTTCTGCGGGTCCGGGCTCTCAGCCCGGACCCGCGTGTCTTCGTGCCTTCGGGCATTGCGGCCAACCGTTGCGCCTGATCGCACATGTTCGGGAACTGTCATTTCGGGAGACGGTTCCGGACACTTTCCCGACATCCAGGGGTAGGCCGGATACGACACATGTCGGAACTCGTCAAGGGCCCCTGGACCCACCGCACTCGCGGTACAGGTGGCCTTGCAGCAGGTTCGGGCCCGTCGTATCACGGATGTATCGCCGGGCCGCACCAAGCGCTCGGGAAGGCACCAAGGAGACACATCATGAAGGCACGCCTCTTCACGCTCGCAGCCACCGTTGCTTCGCTCGCCGTCGTCATGGGTGGCGTTCGCATCAAGTTCTGAGCGAACCACCAGCTATATCGAGGCGGGGCGGGAAGCAGCAGCTACCTGCCCCGTTCGAGTCTTCCCATGCCGACGCGTCGTGCGACCGTCGAAAGGTCGCTCGGAGCGGACTCATGCGTGCAGGGACTTTCGCCGATGGTGCGCACGTGAGCAGCCCTGCACAATCGGCGAACGAGGCACAGGCGCCCCCTGCGTGGCGCAATGCCGCACTCGCGTCGGCGTTCGCCGTAGCCGCGATCGCCATCTCGGTCGTGGTCCTCCGCGACGCGTCGGCTGGCGCAGGCGCGCTGTTCGCTGCATCGTTCGCGATGTTCGCGGCAGCCTCGACCCGATTCGAGGTCGAGATGAAGTTCGTCGCCTTCGGCGGCGACGTCGTGCCCCTGGTGGCGGCGATCGTGCTCGCCCCGCGGTACGCGCCGCTCGTGGCGCTGTCGTGTGCAGTTGCCGAGTACCCATCCTGGCGCTCGCGCGTCGGCAACACCGCCACATTCGTGGTTGCCGCTGGCGCGGCCGTGCTGGTGATCGGGGCAGTCGGCGCAGAGTCGATGCTGACAGCCGGAGACGTCGCCACGAACACCGTGTTCGCGATCGGTTCGTTCCTCCTGGTGAACGTCGGGCTGAGCCTGCTCATGGTGCTGGTCGCCCAGGTCGTGAGCCTTCCCGACCTCGTACGCATGCTGGCCGGGTCGCTGCTGGCAACCATGACGTTCGCGTCGCCACTCGTGTTCGCAGTCGTCTACGCGACGATCCACCTCGGGCTCGGCGCGTTGCCACTCGTACTTGCGCCGATCGCGATGTGTCAGTACTTCCTGTCGCTCTACACACGCAAGGTGCAGCTGACCGAGGAGCTGGCGGAGAAGGCCCAGATCCTCGCGCGAACGAACCTGCAATTCGCAGCGGCCATGGTGCGGGCGCTCGACACACGTGACGCGTACACCGCCGGCCACAGCGCCGCGGTGGCGGTCTACACGCGCGACATCGCCCGCGAGATGGGCTTCGACGACGAGACCGTGCGCCTTGCGCACCTGGCCGGCCTGCTGCATGACATCGGCAAGATCGGCGTGCCCGGCCGCGTGCTCAACAAGACCGCGCCCCTCGACGACGAGGAGTACGAGCTCATGAAGACGCACGCGGCGATGGGCGCTGACATCCTCGGCGAGGTCGACCTGTACAAGGACATCGCCGTGATGGTGCGCTATCACCACGAGCGCATGGACGGTCGCGGGTACCCCGACCAGCTCGAGGGCGAGGCGATCCCCGCCATCAGCCGCATGATCAGCGTCGCGGATACGTACTCGGCGATGACCACCGATCGGCCCTACCGCGAGGG
>JAOPYU010000129.1 GCA_025964455.1 Thermoleophilia bacterium
CCGTGCTGCCGTTCGCGCTCCATCGCTTCGCCTCCACCTTCCGCGCCGCTCCGAGGTGGCTCGAGGCGCTCGCGTGGGCGCTGACGGCAGCCGCCGTCGTCGGGAGCCTCGCAGCGGGCGACCCCCCGCCCGAGGGCGCGGATCCCACCCCCGCCTTCCAGCTCCTGGCACTCGTGTTCGCGGTGCAGTGGGGCGTGTTGCTGAGTGCGGTATCCATCCGCCTCTGGTGGGGCGGCCGCAGGCAGCCGCCGGTCGCGCGCCGTCGCATGCGGCTGTTGAGCGCCGGCTCCCTCGGCATGGCGATCGCGCTCGGCATCTCGGCGGGCTCGAGCAGCGCCCCCGAAGACTCGGGCATTGCAGTACTCATCGCGCTGCTCGTGATCGGAAGTGCGCTGGCGTTCTTCTGCGGCTACCTGCCGCCACGCATGATGCGAGCCACGTGGCGTGCCGAGTCGCAGGTCGAGGTGCGCCGGGCGATGATCGCGTTGATGGCGACCGACGAGGAGCAGGACCTGTCGGTCACCTTCCTGCCGCACGTCGCAGCGCTCGTCGGGGGACGGGCCGCCGCCATGGTGGGCCGCGAGGGCGAACTGCTCGGCAGCTGGGGGCTCGCCGCCGAGGAGTTCGACCCGGCCGCGCCGGATCGCGCCGACATGCTCCGGGTGCCGGCACCGTTCGGCGAGATCATCGTCTGGACCACGCCGTACACGCCCTTTTTCGGGACCGACGAGCTGAGCACGATCCAGTCACTCGGCGTGGTGATCGAGCTCGCGCTCGAGCGATATCACGCGATCGCGCAGCAGCGGGAGATCGCCGAACGGCTCGTGGCGGTGAACGAGCTCAAGAACGAGTTCGTCGCCGTGGTGGCGCACGACCTGCGATCACCGATGAGCGTGATCTCCGGATTCGCCAGGACGCTCGACCAGCAGTGGGACAACGTCGCGGACGATCGCAAGCGAGAGATCCTGCGGATGATCGCCGAGAACACGGAGACCCTGTCTGTGCTCGTCGAGGATGTGCTGCAGGTCGCGAGGATCGAGTCGGGCGAGCTGAGCTATGACATGAAGCCCTTCAAGCTCGACGCGCTCGTGGCGCGAATCGCACGCGACCTCGGATCGCTCGGGGAGCACCCGATCGACCTGCACGTGGATGCACGGCTGCCCGAGGCGCTCGGCGACGAGGATCGCCAGTGGCAGGTGCTCACCAACCTCGTCACGAATGCGATGAAGTTCTCAGATCCGTCGGCGCCCGTCTCGATCTCCGTGTGGCCTCGCGACGAGCGCATCGTCGTGTCGGTTCGCGACCGGGGGATCGGCATCCGGGCCGAGGACCAGGCACGGGTGTTCGACAAGTTCTCGCGGATCGACCCCGTCGATCGCACGAAGCGCGTGAAGGGCACGGGCCTCGGCTTGTTCATCTGCCGCAGCATCGTCGAAGCGCACGGCGGCACGCTCGCGCTCGACAGCACCCCGGGCGAGGGCTCCACCTTCTCCTACTCACTCCCGATCGCACCCCCACAGGAGCACACCGCGTGAAAGTCCTCGTCATCGTCGAAGACGACCTGCAGATGCAGCTGCTGATCCGCATGAACATCGAGCTGGACGACCGGCTCGAGCTGAGCGGAGCGGCCACGAACGCGGCTGAGGCGATCGAGGTCGCGCGCGCCGAGCAGCCCGACCTGATCATCCTCGACCACTTCATCGACGGCGACGTGATGGGCCTGCACGCAGCGCCCGCACTGAAGGAAGCCGCCCCCAGTGCGAAGGTGCTGCTGTTCACCTCGCACGACCTGCGCCTGGAGGCTCGGCGCGAGCCCGCGATCGATCGCTACCTGGGTAAGACTGACATCACTGCGCTGCTCGGGACGGTGCAGGAGATGCTCGACCTCGACCCGCCGGTGGCGTCAGGGCGCTGACACCTCAGCGGCGTGCGAGGCGCTCGTCCGCTTCACGTCGATCGTGCAGCACCGCGGTCGCCCGGTCGAGGAAGTCGACAACGCAGGCCGTGCCGTCGTCACCCATGGCGTTTGCCACGGCTGCGAGCTCGGATGCGACCGTGTGGAGACGCAGGTGTGCCTGGATGCCTCGCTTGGTCAGCAGCACCAGGATGCGTCGCCCGTCGTCCTTGTGGCGAGCGCGGGTGACGTGCCCGGATTCGACGAGACGATCGAGCAGGTTGGTGACGCCCGCAGACGTCATGCCGAGGTGCCTGCTCAGGTCGGTGGGCGAGGTGATGCCGCTCGACAGGTGCAGCAGTGCCATCCGCTCGCTTGGCGTGATCCGCAGCTCCTGTCGCGCGATCGTGTCGATGCGTGCGTGCACCGAGAAGAAGCGCTCGATCTGGTCGGCGAGTTCGTCGTCCGACATCGGCCCTCCCGGATCGTCGGTTCCTCCTACTCGTGCGACGTACCCATCGAGCCAACCGTCATTCCCGCGTTGTCACGTGGCGGGTGCACCGAGCTGTCGTGCACGGTCCAGTGCGACTCGCTCCGCGATGTCCAGGAAGCGTTCGATGTGCGGCGCGTGTGACTGGTCCACCTGCGTCGCGATCTCGGCGATCACCTCGTCGAGCGCCATGCGGGCGACGAGGGCTCGCTTGGTGAGCGTCACGAGCACGCGACGGCCATCGTTCGGGTCTCGGCGGCGCGCGACGTGACCCTCCGCCTCGAGACGGTCGATGAGTGCGCTGGTCCCGGCGCTCGACAACCCGGTCCGCTCGCTCAAGCGGGTCGGGGACAGGGGCCCGTCCGCCGCGAGGGACGTGACCACGAGCTGCTCGTTGGCGGTCAACGAGTGCTCGCGACGCCATGCGGTGTCGAGTCGCTCAAGGGCGATCGTCAGGCGTCGGATCCGTTCCTCGAGGCGCACCATCCTGCGTAGTGTACGAGTCGGACGCGACGTCACGACCGGCGCCTCGGAGTTCGACGATCCACCGGCTGTCGGTTCGATCGATGATCGCCTCGGCCCCGGGCAGGTAGTGGTCGGGGAGGACCAGGAACCAGCCGGGATTGCTGCGCACCTCGTCGTACTCCGTACGCGAGACCTCGATCATCTCGTCACACTCGGTCAGGGCGCATTCGCACATCATGCTGTAGTGATCGGTGTCGGGTTCGAAGGCGTCGACGGCGCGTCTCGCCTGTTCGTTCATCGCGCGAAACCGGGCCTGGTTCTCGGCGACCCGTCGCTGTTGGCGTTCGTCCATGTCGGATCTCCGCGTACAGGGGTCGGGGGACACGACGAGTGTATAGCGCATGATGGACGTCTCGCAAATCGAGCGAATTCTCCTCAGGCCGTCCCGTCGGGGTCACGTTGCGCCTCGGCGCCGCCCAGGGGATCGCGGCGCCGGTGCTCGCTGTCGGGCGCGCCCGGATCGAGCTGTTCGACCTGCTCGGCCACTGTCTTGGGCGGATGCATTCCGCGCGACTTCTCGCGGTCGATGGATTCGCGGACGTCGCCGACCTGGTCCTGCTCGGGTGTGTTCGGTTCGCTGGGCATGACGTGCCTTTCGGGTGGTTGACGATCGTGGACGGACGCGGCTCAGGAGCCGACGACGTCCCCGCCGTTGACGTGGATCACCTGGCCGGTGACATAGGAGGAGTCCCGGCTCGCCAGGTAGACGAACGCGGGGGAGACCTCGTCGGGCTGGCCTGGCCGGCCGAGCGGTGTGTCCCCGCCGAATTCGGCGACCTCGTCCTCTTCGAACGACGCGGGGATCAGCGGCGTCCAGATCGGTCCGGGGGCCACGGCGTTCACGCGAACGCCGTCGTCGGA
>JAOPYU010000139.1 GCA_025964455.1 Thermoleophilia bacterium
GACGACGGACGCCCACGGCGACCACCGCGAAGCCTGAGCCCGCGAAGCCGGCCAAGACGCCCGCGTCTTCGCCTGCTCCCAGACGAGATGCCGCAGAGCCGCGACCGCGAGCCGACGCCCGCGCGGGCTCCGACCTGATCGCCAGCCGCAGCAAGCCGCGCCCGACGCAGCCGAGCTCCACCTCCACGCCGTCACGGGCAGACAAGTTCGGTGCGGCGCGCCCGAGCGCGACCAAGTCCCGCCCGGCGGCGCCGACGGAGAACTACATCGATCGCGCCACCAAGGACGGTTCCAAGCTGGCCGTCGCGCACAAGGGCGCGGGCGAGAAGAACGTCACCACGATCGAGGGCATGCGCGCGAAGGCCAAGGCTGGAATCGATCCGATCGAGGTCAAGACGAGCCGCACCAAGGACGGCGTGGTCGTCGCGTACCCGGGCCCCGTGCTCGGCGAGGGTGACGCGACCGATCCGGATTCCACGAAGGTCGCGGACCTCACCTTCCGCGAGTTGCGCGACAACCCAGCGTACGAGCACATCGCCACGCTCCAGGAGACGGCGAAGGAAGCCACGTCGCTCGGCGTGGACCTGGCGATCTCGTTCGACGCA
Source organism: Thermoleophilia bacterium (assembly GCA_025964455.1). The sequence goes on from JAOPYU010000139.1 coordinate 606, forward strand.
CACCAGTCCTATGCGGAGCAGACCGCGGCGCTCGAGGTGCTCGATCGCGAGCTGCCTGCCGACCGCGTCCAGGTCTTCAGCCGCGACGCAGCCACGCAGACGGCACTGCGCATCCGCGAGCCCAGGCGAACGGTCGAGCCACTCCCGGTCGACCCCGCGACCACCCCGGGCGAGACGCCGCATGAGAACTCGGTCGATGCCATCCGCAAGGCGGGGCTCGACGGCGCGACCGATGCGGTCGAGATCGACTTCCAGAAGCTCGGGGACGGTACGATCGTCGCCTTCCACGACCCGACCGTCGACGGCATCCACCTCGGCACCATGGACTGGTCCGAGTTCCACGACCGGTACCCGGATGCGCCGAAGCTCGACGAGGTCGCGACCGCCGTCGCGAGCTTCGACGAGCTCAACATCATGGCCGACATCAAGGGACCCGGGTACGAGGTCGACGTCGTCGAGGGCCTGCTCGAGCGCCTGCCCTCTGAGCGCGTGAGCGCGTTCAGCTTCAACCGCGAGGTCGTGCGGACGCTCGACAAGCGGTTCCCGGACGTGCCGGTCGGCTACCTGCCGCTGCAGTACGACGCCACGAGCACGGCCGAGCGCCTGCGCCAGCGATTCGCCGGCAACGCGATCGACCAGCTCGAGGACCTGGGCTTCACGCCCGACTTCATCGAGGTCTCGACTGACAACGTCAACACCGAGGTGCTCGACTGGGCCGGCGAGCGCGACGTGCCGGTGCTCGTCGGTGGCACCTCGTCCGACCTGAAGATCGCGCTCGCCGACGATCCACGCGTGCTCGGCTTCATGGCGAACAACACGCTGTCGGTCCCGGGGTACGTCGAGGCCGACTACGACCCGGCCGAACACGGCGAGATCCCGAAGCCGCATGACCAGAGCAGCTTCGGCGGCCCGGTCACGCGCCTGCTGTTCAACACGGGCTACGAGTTCCTCGCGAACAACGAGTACGGCCAGCGCGCGACCAACCTCGCAGTCAGCGGCGGCGGGTCGGCATTGTCGGGGCTGAAGCTGCTCGATCCCACGCTCAGCGAGGAAGAGCGCGACGACAAGGAAGGCAGCTTCGCTGCCGATGCGTACGACTTCACCGTGACGGCCCAGCACGAGGCCACCGAGACCGTCGAGGACGTCAGCAACGCCACGGGCATCGGCGACGGCGACGACGACTGGGGTTGGGGCCGGTAGCCCCGTGCGTCAGTACGCGGCGCTGGCGACGGAACGGTCGAACGAGCCCGTGCGGACGATCTCCGCGATCTCCGAGACGACCTGCTCCACCTCGATATCGAGCGTGTAGAAGTGCGGGCTGACACGGATGCCGGCCCCGGGCCGGAAGTCGACCAGCACGTCGCGCCGGGCGAGCTCCGACACGACGGCGGCACCGTCGGCGACGTCGATGGTGACCGTGCCGCCGCGCCGCTCCGGATCGCGCGGACTGGTGACGGTGAGACCCGCATCGTCGGCGAGCTCGATGAGCCGGCTCGTCAGGCGCAGGCTGTTGGCGCGGATCGCCTCGATGCCGATCTCGTTGATCGTCCGATAGCCCGAGCGAGCCGCGTACAGCGCCGGCACGCTGGGTGAGCCATGCAGGAAGCGCGCGATGCCCTCGGCGTAGCGGTGCTCGCCCTCGAAGGCGAACGGCGCGTCGTGCGCCATCCAGCCGGTGACCGCGGGCTCGAGCTTGTCGTGCAGGCGCGGCGCGACGTACAGGTAGCCGGCACCCGGCCCGCCGCAGAGCCACTTGACCGAGCCGCCGGTGGCGAAGTCCACGTCGAGGTCTTCAAGGCCGATCGGGACGGTGCCGGCGCTCTGGTACGTGTCGAGCAACACGAGCGCACCGACCTCGTGCGCGCGCTCGATGATCCGCTTCGCGTCCTGCAGGAAGGCGCTCTTGAACAGCACGTGGGAGATCGGCACGAGCAGCGTGCGCTCGTCGATCGCCTCGAGCATCAGCCCGACCGGCACGGTCATGCCGTCCGGCGACTTCACGAGGTGCACCTCGGTGTCGCCTCGACGCGCGTGCGCCTCGTGCACGTACATCACCGACGGGAACTCCAGGTCGGAGTACACGATGCGGTTGCGCTCGGCGGTCGGCTGCAGGCAGCTGAGCACGAGCGACTGGCAGATCGAGACGTTCTGGTGCATCGCCACGCTGCGCGGCGGCGCGCCGAGGATCGGGGCGAGCTCGTCGCCGATCGCGAGCGGCATGTCCCACCACCCCTCGGACCATGCACGGATCCCGCGGGTTGCCCAGGTCGTCGCGTACTCCTCCAGTGCGCCGAAGGTGTCGGCAGGCATGGCGCCCAGGCTGTGGGAGACCAGGTAGGTCGTGTCGGCCAGGATCGGGAAGCGCTCCCGATAGCGCGTGAGGTCGTCTACGGACACGTGGATCCTCCTGCGGGGGTGGGACGCCAGTATCGCAGGCGCGATACGATCGACGCGTGTCCGAGCCCCCTGCCACACACCGCGAGTTCGAGCCCGAGATCCACACCGACTCGCTGCGCGAGCGCGAGACGTATCCGGACTACCTGCGCCTCGACCTGCTGCTGTCGGCCCAGCAGCCGCGCTCGACCCCGCCGCACCACGACGAGCTGCTGTTCATCATCCAGCACCAGACGTCCGAGCTCTGGATGAAGCTGTTCATCCACGAGCTGCACGAGATCATCGCGTGGATCAACCGCGACAACCTCGAGCCGTCGTTCAAGATCTTCGCGCGCGTCGCGGCCATCCAGACGCAGCTGTTCGAGCAGTGGGGCGTGCTCGAGACGCTCACCCCGAACGAGTACGTGCAGTTCCGTGGCGCGCTCGGTACGGCGAGCGGCATCCAGAGCGCGCAGTACCGAGCGCTGGAGTTCCTGCTCGGCAACAAGGACGCGCGCATGCTCGGGCCGCACAAGCACGACCCAGAGCTGCACGGCTGGCTCGACGGGATCCTGCGCGCGCCGAGCGTGTACGACGAGTTCCTGCGCTACCTCGCCCGGCGTGGGGCCCCGGTGCCGCCCGAGTGCCTGGAACGCGACTTCACGCAGCCGTACCAGAGCAACGCGGCGCTCATCGAGGTGTTCCGGACGATCTACGAGAACACGGACACGTACTGGGACGAGTACGAGATGTGCGAGAAGCTGATCGACGTCGAGGAGCGGTTCCGGCTCTGGCGCTTCCGGCACGTGATGACCGTGCAGCGGATCATCGGCTTCAAGCGGGGCACGGGCGGCAGCTCGGGCGTGGGCTTCCTGTGGAAGGCGCTCGACCTGAACTTCTTCCCGGAGCTGTGGGACGTGCGGACCCACCTGGGCGAGCCAGCGCCGGTCGCGACGCCCTGACGGGCGGCCGCCAAGCGCGCGCCGACCAGTTTCCGTAGCATTGCTCACGCAACGCAGACGGGATGCCGAACTTGCACGTAGGGCCGCGACGCGGCACCATGAGGGAGCGCGATGATTGCTCGCGCAACTACCTGTGGAGAACCACGCGACATGTCGACCACGCCAGACACGGTGACGGGTGCCCAGATGGAGGCGTGGCAGCGCCTGCTCCGTGCGCACTGCGTGCTGGCCCGCGACCTCGACAACGAGCTGCGCTCCACGCACGGCATGACGATCAGCGACTACGACGTGCTCGTGCAGCTGCGCGACGCCGAGGACGACTGCCTCAAGATGAGCGACCTGTCGCGGCGCACGATGCTCACGCGCTCGGGCATGACGCGCCTCGTGCAGGGACTCGAGCGGGACGGCCTCGTCGAGCGACGCGCATGCGACGCTGATGCGCGGGTCTCCTACGCCGTGCTCACCCCGGCTGGCCAGACGCGACTCGCTGAAGCGCGCGCGACGCACCACTCGGGCATCCGGCGCGTGTTCGCCGACCACTTCAGCGATGCCGAGGCGGCGCAGCTCAGCTCGCTGCTCGCGCAGATCCCGGGCGTCGATGCCGATGGCCCGGTCTGCTGCGGCGGCGACGACTGACACCGCAATTGCGCGAGGGGCGACGCAGCCCGCTCGGCCACGCCGCCCCTCGGCGACTCGATCTGGATGCGAACGTCAGGCGCTCGCCGTCTCCTTGATGGAGACCTTCTCGATGAGCGCGCCGTCGACCGGGCGGTCCTGGCCGTCGGTGTCGAGCGCCTCGAGCTTCACGACGACGTCGAGACCCTCGGTGACCTCGCCGAAGACCGTGTGCTTGCCGTCGAGCCACGGGGCCGAGTCGGCGGTGACGATGAAGAACTGCGAGCCGTTGGTGTTCGGGCCGGCGTTCGCCATGGCGA
>JAOPYU010000227.1 GCA_025964455.1 Thermoleophilia bacterium
TCGCCATCCTGGCGGCGGGGGCCGCGACGTCGGTGTGGGGCCTGCCCACGCGCCGGACGCTCGGCATCGCCGGGCTGGTCGGCGGCGTGGCCATCGCCGACGTGGCAGTGGGCGCGGTGACGCACGGGCTCTCCCACGTGACCGCGACGATGCTCATCACCGACGCGGTGCTGGCGGCAGTCGTGCTGACGGGGTGGCTGCGGATGCGCGCGTCGCGCGACGAAGCTCGCGAGGCCGTCGCAGTACGCGACGACGAGCGGCGGTTGGCACTGCTGGATCGCTTCGGGGAGCGCTTCTAGCCGTCCGGGGCGGTGACCTCGAAGGTGATCGGGGCGACGTAGCTCCCGGCCTTCTGGTTCGAGGATGCGTGCAGGCCGAAGCGCAGCTTCACCGACATGTCCGCGCCACCCGTCGTGGTGCGCCGGGCGATCGAGGAGGTCGCGCCTGCGGCATTGATCGCGATCGGGTTCCAGTGCCCGGCGTCCGTGGCTGGACAGCCGCTGGCCGCAGTCCACATGGGCGTGCCACCGGTGAGCGTGTCCAGGCACGCGCCGAAGCCCGAGGTGCTCGGCCCGGTCAGGAAGCCGTTGGTGGCGGATGCGTAGTTGGCGAACGGCGTGCCCGCGAGTCGCGCCACAGCCATGCGGGTCCCGTCGTGGCCCGCGAACAGCAGGTCGCCGTCGGGCAGGAGCGCCGCGCCGCCGGCCGCATCACCGCCACCCATGTCGATCGCGACGCCGTTGGGGATGCGCGGGTCGACGATGCCGGCGGCGTTGAACCGAGCGAGCCCGAAATTGCCACCGGCCGCGGTGCCCGCGAGTGCGAAGCTGCCGTCCGGCTCGGCCACGATCCGGCTCGCCACGTCATTCGCGCCGGCGATGTTCTGCGTGAAGTACCCGGCCGTGCCCCACGCGGTGTCGTGCAGGCCCGCGGCGGTCAACCGGATCGCCACCATGTCCACGGGGTCGTTGCCAGCCACGATCCAGCCGCCGTTCGGATCTGCCACGACATCCTGCGGGACGGCGTTGCCGCCGGCGAAGAGCACTGTGGTCCACCCGCTGGTCCCGAACGTGGTGTCCACCGCCGTTCCATTGGGGAGCACGCGGAAGGCGACGAACGCCTGCGGGGCGGGCGCCTCGCGTCGCGCGATGGCGAGCACCGAGCCGTCGGCCAGCGCGCGGACCTGCCGCACCTGCTCGAAGCTGGCGGCCGGTGAGCGCACCTGGAGTCGGCCGCCTCCCGCGAACCCCGACCAGTGCGTGCCGTTCGTGTCGAGGATCACGACGATGTCATTGACGTAGCCGCCATTGAAGCCGCCCACGACGATCCGGTTGTCGGCGCGCACATCCACATCGGCGTACCCGTCCTGAGCGGACTGGTCCTCCTCGAGGATGCCGGTCCCGTTGAAGGACGTGTCGAGGCGCCCGTCCGGCAGGTACCGGATCACGAGCGAGTTGGGCGAGCCGTTGTTGGTCGTGCCGGCGATCACGATGCGGCCGAACGAATCCAGGTCGACGCCGGCGGCACTGTCATTTCCCGAGATGTTGGTGGTCACGATGCCGTTGCCGGTGCCCGTGTCACCGTCGAAGGTCGTGTCCAGCGAGCCGTCGGGCAGGAAGCGCACGACCGCCACGTCGGAGTTGGTGCCGTTGGACGCCTGGCCGACCACGACGATCGCGCCATTGGGCTGCACCGCCATGTCGTAGCCGCGTGCGCTCCCGGAGAGCACGGTCGCGAAGGCCTTGCCGGCGGCGCCGAAGCCCGAGCTGACGAGGCCGCCCGTGGTGGAGGAGTACATCGCGGCGCCGGCGCCGTCGCTCTGGAAGACACGCAGACGCGCGGAGTCGTTACTCGAGCCGGCGAGCAGGTCACACGTCGTGGCACTCACCGTGCTCGTGTTCACCGACACGGGCGTGAGGGCCGTCATCCCCGCGTTTCCCGCCGGGCATCCGGTCGTGACGAGGGAGGTGGCGCTCAGAACCGTCGCACCCACCGTCGAGGTGCCGGTCGCGCCATTGGCGGCAGGCATCGTCGCGAGGGCGATGCAGACGCAGGCGATGGCGATCAGTGAGGGCGCACGCGACACCCCTCTTCATCGACGGCGCCCCGCCGATGCTTTACCCCTCGAACTACAGAGTGGGTCAGGTTGCCGCGACGGTGATCGACGGCCCGGTGAGACCCGCCCGCGAGAACGTCGCCGTGAGCGTCCCGGCCACGCGGGCTCGCACCACGAAGGCACCCGTGCCGGCGGCCGGCCTCAGGCGCAGGGTGCGCGACACACCGTTCTGGGTGAGCACGAGGTTGGTCAGCCCGGTCCGCGGGATGCGCCCGGCGATGCGCGCGTAGCCGCCGGTCGCCACGGCATCGGGTGCCCCGATCGACAGGTAGCTGATCCGGAAGTACGTGGATCGCAGGCCGAGGCGCGACTGCACCGTGCTCGCGGCGAGGATCTTCGCGCCCTGGGTCGTGGCGATCGTCGCCTCCTTGGCGTACCCCGACGGCCAGAGCGTGTTGGAGGCCGCCTTGAAGCTGCCCGAGTAGCCGAGCTTGGCGCCGAGCTGCGCCGGCGTGTAGCGCTTCACGTCCGCGCCCTTCCAGAGGAAGTACTGGGAATCCTCGTATGGAGAAGCCACCGAGCGCAGGTACGAACGCGGCGATCCGCCCCAGACCTGCTCGTTCGCGGCCGTGCGGCCGGCGCTGGTGGAGTAGAAGTAGGTCGTCGCGACCTCGCCATTGGCATCACCGACCCGCGCCACGAGGCCAGCGGTGGCGGCGATCGCCGCGTCGGTCCGCGAATCTTCCGCACCGACGCCGCCGTACACCTGGCTGCGCGTGTCGGAGTACAGGTCGAACCAGTCGTAGTCGGTCCTGATGCCCTTGAGCGCGTAGGCACGCGCGGCGATCGCCTGCGCCTTGAGCGCCTCCGCGTGCCACGACGGCGGCATCTCGTCGCCGACCACGCCACGCACGTAGCTCTCGAACGGCACGGTGTTCACGACGCTCACCTTGCCGTCGTAGCGGTGCCCGACGATCGTGCCGCGGTAGCGCGTGCCACTCGAGGCGTAGTCGCCACTGAACAGCGCACGCACGGAGCCATCGACCTCGGGCACGATCGTCGCATCGGCTGCGGAGGCGGTCGCGAGCGTCGCGTTGGGCGCTCCAGCGCGCACGCGCGTGACGATCAGGAACAGGCCCTGGTTGCGCATCTCGACGATGTCGCCGGCGACGAGCGGCAGCGTGGCGCTGCCCTGCGTGACCAGCCCCGCGCTCGTGAGCTCCACGCGCGCTGGTGCGAGCTGCGACTGCAGCAGCACGCGCACGTCGGTGGGCCCGTCGGCGGGTCGCGGCGCCACCACCGTGCCGGAGTAGTAGTGCTGGATGATCTCGGTGCCGGACATGCCGCGCTTGGCGTAGCCGTTGGCGCCGTACTGGCTCATGCCGATCCCGTGGCCCCAGCCGCGACCCTCGAGCCGGTACTCGGCGCCGACCTTGGCGCTCGCCGAGGCGGCGCCGAGGCTGGCAAGGGTCACGAGCGCGCACAGCGCCGTGAGGAAATTTCGTCCCGCGTTCCGCATCGGGTGCAGCATCGGCACGGGAATGGCGGCGTCTTGAATCCACGTTCTGACCATGCGGGCACCATGGCATGCCGGGTGGACGATCGCCAATCCGCGTCTACTGCAGCGCGATATCGGGCAGTTGTCGTTCATGCATCGAAACGGACCCATCGCACTCTGGCTGCACGGCATGGTCGAGTACCTCGCCGCCGCGGCGTGTTTCTTCGCGCCCTTCGTGCTCGATTTCGGGAGCGACGCCGCCACGTACTTCTCGATCGCCGCCGGCGTGGCGATCCTGCTGGTCGCGGCGACCACCGACGGGCCGGCCAGCATCGTGTCGCACCTGCCGATCGGGTTCCACGTGCTGCTCGACTACGTGGTGGCGCTCGCCTTCATTGCAGCGCCGTTCGTGTTCTCGTTCTCCGACGAGCGCGCGCCGACGGCGTTCTTCATCGGGCTCGGCGTGCTGCACCTGCTCGTGACGGTCGGCACGCGCTTCTACGGCGACGACGGCGCGCACGGGATCAGCCCACTCGCGGCATCGACGAGCGTCGACGTCGAATCCGGGCAGCACACGGTCCTCGACGACTAGACGGCTCAGCCCTTCGGGATCGTCTCGGAGAAGGCGGAGTTCAGGTCGCTCGGCAGGAACCACACGTGCATCATCAGGTCGGTGTTGCCGCCCGAGGTGCCGGCCTTCTGGTGGGTGTGCCACCGACCCATGCCCAGGTCGGGCGCCTGCTTGGAGGCGGTCATCACGTTGCCGATGAGCGACAGCGTTCCGTCGGTACCCTTGCGATACAGCAGCATCGACGGATGATTCAGGTCCGCGCCGCCGTACTGCTTGGAGAAGGTCGCGTTCGGCACGTGCACGAGGCTGCCCTCGACGATCGCCTTGCTGAAGTCGTAGCCCGCGGCCTTGGCGGCATCGATGTTCCTGTAGGGCGCGGTGGACTGCATCATCGTCTGCAGGCTCTGCGCGGCCTTGGTGCGGTCCTCGGCCGGGCGCGCGTAAGTGCGCTTCCAGTCGCCCTTGGAGTTGGAGACGTTGGTGCTCGACCCGGCTTCGTTCGCCGTGTTGGCGCCGAGCCCGTACTTGGCGATCGAGGCGGTCGCCGGCAGCGAGGGGCCGTGGTCGTGTTCGCCGTGGGGCGCTGCCTCAGCACCACCGCCGGTGGCCGTGGCGGTTGCCGGGAGCGACGCGCCGAGGGCAGCCTGGCCCGCGGCCGCCGTGGTCGGGGCGGCAGAGCCTGAACCGCCGATCTGCGCCACGAGCTGCTTGAGCGCCACGAGCAGCTGCTCGAGCACGCCCGAGATCTTGCCCATGTCGAGGGCTGGCGCAGCTGCCGCGGCCTGCGCCGTGTCTCCGCCACCGCTCGCCTGCTGCGTCATGGTGGCGGCACTGCTTCCCGCAGCGCCCGCAATCGCACTCGTCCCGCACATCTCAGACCGTCCCTGGTCGAATCGCGCGCACCACGCCTCCCCGGCGCGGTGCAGTCCCTGTCCCAAAGGTACGACAGGCGCGCGGATCTGGCCAGCGGGGGGTCGCGTCTGCAACCCGGTCGAGGGGCCGCTCGATACACCGGCAGGGCGCAACTTCGGGGGTGGCGCCGTCGGGACGATTCGATGCCACGGGGGCGCAAGATGACTGCTGTCGCTACTGCTCAGGCCAAGACGCCGCCCTCGGCGCGGCCATACGTGTCCATGGCGGACCTCCCGGACCCAGCCACGGTGAAGTCCGAGCACGACGCAGCGCACGCAGCGTACTGGGATGCTCGCCGATCCCACGAGAATCGCCCCGCCACTGCTGGGTTCGCCACGTTCTTCGGCTCAGCCGGCGCAATGGCTGGGATCGGCGCGCTCGTCGCCCCGTCCGGTCTTCGGGCGGTCGGCGCCGGACTGGGCGCCGCCCTGGGAGCGACGGTCGGCCTGGCCTTGGGCTGGGGCATCGCCGCGAAGCTGGACACCCCCTACGAGCCGGAGGCCACCGACGGCGCGCGACTCGAGGAGCTGAGCGGCCGCAACTGGCAAGTCTCTTGGGCCGAGAAAAGCGGGATCGGGCACACCAACACCGCCACGGACCTGGTGCTTGAGCACTTCGGCGACGGAACACGCATCGAGCTCGAGCGACAGGAGGCCGGCTCGTTGCCTGCCGATCTGGCCGCCGATGGCGCGGACACCGACGGCGACGGGACGCTCTCCGGACGCGAAGTCGCGCTGGGCCTGCTCGACCACACGCGCACCGACCGCGGGTTCACTTCGTCGATCCAGCACGACTCGCGCGCGGGCGAGCTGCAGGAGCTGCTCTACCAGTACTGAGGATTGCGCCCCCGGCTCGATCAGACCTTGCCGGCGTACTGCTTCTCGTAGAACTCCTTGTACTCGCCCGACTTGATGGGCTCCCACCAGTCGCGGCGCTCCTTGTACCACTGCACCGTCTGCGCGAGACCTTCGTCGAATGCGATCTCGGGCTTCCAGCCGAGCTCACGCTGCGCCTTGCTCGTGTCGAGCGAGTAGCGCACGTCGTGGCCGAGGCGATCCTCGACGGAGGTGATGAGCTCCTCGTTCGCGCCGGTCTGCTCGAGGATCTGCTGGGTGATCCACATGTTGGTGCGCTCGTTGCCGCCACCGATGTTGTAGACCTCGCCGGGCGTGCCCCCCAGCAGGGCGTGCAGGATGCCGTTCGCGTGGTCGCGGCCGTGGATCCAGTCGCGCACCTGCGAGCCGTCCCCGTAGACCGGAAGCTTCTGGCCGTCGAGCGCGTTGGTCACGAACAGCGGGATCAGCTTCTCCGGGTACTGGTTCGGGCCGTAGGTGTTGGAGCCGCGGGTGATGACCACCGGCAGGCCGAAGGTGTGCATGTAGGCGAGCGCCTGCAGGTCGCCGCCGGCCTTGCTGGCCGAGTACGGCGAGCTGGGCTCGAGCGGGTGCTCCTCGGTGAAGGAGCCCACGTCGATGGAGCCGTAGACCTCGTCGGTCGAGACCTGGAGGAAGCGCTCCACGCCTTCGCGGCGCGCGGCCTCGCACAGCACGTAGGTGCCGAGCACGTCGGTGCGGATGAAGTCGACGGCGCCGTGGATGGAGCGGTCGACGTGGCTCTCGGCCGCGAAGTTCGCGACGTGGGAAACGCCCTTCATCGCGCGGCCAACGACCTCGGCATCAGCGATGTCGCCCTCGACGAACGAGTAGCGCGGATCGTCGGCCACCTCGGCCACGTTCTCGTGGCTCGCCGCGTAGGTCATCGCGTCGAGGTTGACGACCTCCGTGGTCGGGTGCTGCTCCATGAGCAGGTGGATGAAGTGGCTGCCGATGAAGCCGGCGCCACCGGTCACGAGAACGCGCTTGGGGGAGGAAGACATGCGCGTAAGCGTATCCGACCACGAAATGAGCGTGCGTCGGACGGTCGCAGGAGCAACCACCACAGTGTGCAGTCGCCTCTGGCCGCATTCGCGATATTGCAGCGTTTTGCAGGGCATTCGTCGGGGGATTTCTCCTCCCCGGCCCTCAAGCACCACCGATGCGAGACCGATGGGGGACCATGGTCGACGCACTCCAGCCCCTGACGCGACGCCGTCGCGCAGCCCCAGCCAGCACCCCTGCCGCTGCGGTTCTCGCGCGCGTGCCCGCGCGAGAACTCCCGCAGGGCCCGGCGAAGACGTACCGCACGTTCGAGGTGGCGAACCCCTCCAAGGCCGGCGGCGAGTGGCAGGTGGACTGGGAGCGCGCGCACGCCGACGCCCAGAAGGTCCTCGACGCGATCGACTTCTCCAAGCACGACATCGTGCTGTGGATCCCCGGGACTTCGAACCACGGTCCGCACCCGGCGTTCGAGGCGGCCGTGCGTGACAGCTACAAAGGCGAGGGCACCAACCTCGTCGCACTCGAGTACGAGGCGACCTGGCACCTGCGCCACTCCATCCCGACCGGGATGGCGACGCTGCGGCTCGTGCTCGAGGGCATTCGTGCCCGCGGAGGCGACCACCGCGTGCTCATCGGCGGTGAGAGCCAGGGCGCGTGGATCGCTGGCGAGGTGCTGGCGGACCCGGCCGTTTCCGGCGTCGTGGATCGAGCGGTGCTGCTCGGCCATCCGTGGCTCGCCAAGCACCAGTACGCGCAGGGGCAGGACGCGCGCGTGCGCGTGATCAACCACCAGGGCGACCAGGTGACACTCGACGTGAAGGGCGACCCGACGGTCGGCCTCGACGCGATGATCGCGATCCGCACGCTGCAACTCACGCGCCTGGGCGACGTGGTCAAGGCGCTCGCGAGCAACCCGGCGCACGGCGCGATGATGCTCAAGAACATCCTGTTCTCGCTGCCGCTCATCAAGGGCCTGCTCAAGAACCCGCACGTGTACGACGGCGAGATGACGCGCGCGGTGGAGTACCTGCGGCACGGCTCGCTGCCGTTCTCGAGGGACTTCCTGCAGCTGGTGGGGATGCCGAGCTCGAACCTGCTCGCGGCGCCCGATCACGACGAGGCCGCGCACCGCCGGCTGCTCGTGGGCGCTGCCGTGCTGGCATACGCCGGCGCGCGGGCCTGACGCACGCCCGAAGGGCCCATCGCTACAATCCGCCCCGTAGTTACGGTTTCGTAACAAAGGGAGGGTCCACGCATGCAGGTGAGCGCCACACGCCCAGCGACCGCGCCAGCTCGTCGAGCGCGGCTCCGCACGGCGTTCCCTCCAGCCATGCCACCCGTCCGCCTGCCTCAGCGCGTGGCGCTCGGTGACTTCAGCCGGGCCGAGGGTCCGTGGGAGATCGACTGGATGCGCGCGCGCGCCGACGCCGAGGCGGCGCTGGCCGCGATCGACTTCTCGCGACCGGAGATCATGATGTGGATCCCTGGCACCGACGGAAAGGGCGTGCACCACGACTTCCAGCTGGCGGCGGACTACCTGTACGGTGCGCGGCCGACCGGCCTCTCGCTGACGGCGCTGCCGTACGAGGCGTCGTGGTCGCTGCGGCGCTCGCTGCCCACCGGGCTGGCAACGATGAAGCTGCTGCTGCACGGGATCAAGGAGCGCTTCGCGCAGATCGAGGCCGCGGGGCGGCCGCGACCCAAGCTACTGCTCGCCGGACTCTCCCAGGGCGCGTGGATCATCGGTGAAGCGATGGCCGATCCCGAACTGACCGGGCTCGTCACGCGGGCCATCACAGTCGGACACCCGTGGATGGCGCGCCACCAGTACGGCGACGGGCATGAGCCGCGAGTGCGCGTGATCGGCCATGTCGGCGACCAGATCACGATGGAGGTCGCCGGCTCGGTCGGCACCGGTCTCGACGCCATGATCGCCGTGCGCACCGGGCAGATCGGCAAGGGCCTCGGCTCAGTGGTCCGGGCGATCCTCGCCAACCCGCTCCACGGCGTGCTGCTCCTGCAGAACCAGCTGCGCAACCTCGGCTGGCTGCGCCCGTACCTGAGCGATCCCCACGAGTACTCGATGGAGATGCCGCGCATGGTCCGCTACCTGCGCGACGGCGTGCTGGACGCCTCCAACGAGGAGCTGGATGCTGCGCGTAAGGCGCGCCGCGCGACGACGTAGGCTCGAACGGGCCCGCCAACAGACGCCGACGGCCCCGCTGGGATCTAAACCAGCGGGGCCGTCGAGCTATACATCAGCGGACGCTCAAAACGCGCCTGCTATTTAGAGATAGCGTCAATCAGACCGCGTTGTTGACCAGATTGCCAGTGAACCAGCAGTTCTTGCCACCGTGGTTGGTCCAGGTAGCGATCTGGTATCCGTCCTCGAAGACATCGAAGCCGCCGGCCGGATTCAGGATCATCGGGTACTCGCTGCCGTATGAATCAGTGCCCGTGCTGCTGTACGAAGAGAACCGACGGGCTCCGTCTGCTACGTCGAAGTCGGTATCGTCCTCATCTGCATTGAAGTACAGGTTGTCGACGGACGTGGTAGCCGAGATCGTGCCGAGCGATGCACCTGCGTCATCGACGCAGGTTGCGGTCAGGGTCAGGGGACCGAACTTACCCATTGCCCTCGGCGCATCGCCCTTGTTCATGCCGAACGACCAGCGGAACGAGGCTGCTGCCGGAACGAAGTCCGCAGCGACCTTGCCTCCGAGCTTGTCGGCGTTGCCGGCATTCGTAGCGTTCGTTGCGTTGGTGGCGTTGGTGGCGTTGGTAGCGTTGGTAGCGTTGGTAGCAGTCGTGGCGGTGTCGGCTGCCGCTGCACTCGGGACCTTGGTGAAGGTACCCTCGGCCAGGTCAGCACCCGTCAGCGTGTTGTTCTTGATGTCCGCGCCAGTCAGCGAGTTGTTGGTGATGTCCGCGCTGCCGATGGAGTTGTTCTTGATGTCCAGGCTCGTGAGCGAGTTGTTGGTGATCTGCGCCGAGCCGATGGCGGCGTAAGCCACGCCTGCCAGGGCGAGCGTCAGCACGCTCGTGGCGACGATATTTCGTGGTGCGATCGCTCGCCGGATTGCTTTGCGGAACATGTAGAACCCCTCAGATACGCGGATGCTCGCCCCTTGCGCTCATCCAATATGCGGACCATGCCAACCCGACGAAGGTTTCGCAAGTACGTGTTCAGTACTTGCAGAAATGTTTCGGTTTGGGGAGTTCTGGTACGCCTGCGTGCATCCCTGTAAGGTTCGGGCCGCGCTTTCGAAACTGACGGAGACTTGAATATGGCTAAGGGCCTCATCTGTGCCGGCGGCGAGGCGACGCGCCTCGGCGAGCTGACGAAGATCACGAACAAGCACCTGCTCCCCGTGGGCGAGTGGCCGATGGTCTACTACTCGCTGGCGCTGCTGCAGGCTGCCGGCGTGAAGGAAGTGCTCATCGTCACGGGCCAGAACCACGCCGGCGACTTCATCGACCTGCTAGGTGATGGCCACACGCCCGCGCGCGACGGCAAGCCGCTGTTCGAACTCGACCTCACCTACAAGGTGCAGACGCAGGCCGGCGGCATCGCCCAGGTCGTGTCGATGGCCGAGAGCTTCGCCGCGGGCGACAAGCTCGTGGTGTGCCTGGGCGACAACATCTTCGAGTACGCCGAGGTCGACGAGATCCGCGCGTTCTCCGAGGACCAGGCGACCGGCGCCAAGATCTTCCTCAAAGAAGTCCCGGACCCCGAGCGCTTCGGCGTGCCGCAGTTCGACGACGCCGGCAACATCATCGACCTGATCGAGAAGCCGGTGATGCTCGACAAGCGCTTCACCGAGGCGCCGTCCAATCTCGCGGTCGTTGGCCTGTACTGCTTCGACGGTGACGTCTACGACATCGTCCGCACGCTCGAGCCGAGCGCGCGCGGCGAGTACGAGATCACCGACGTGAACCGCGCCTACATGGAGCGCGGCGACCTCACGCACGCGACCGTGCAGGGCTGGTGGCGCGACGCCGGCACCTTCGAGAGCCTCTCGAGCATCGGCACGCTGATCCGCGAGACCGGCGCCAACAAGGTGCGCAGCTCCGCGACCGCGTGAGGGAGCGAGCGGGGGGCGCGCCTTTGCGCGTCGTGATGCTGACAACCTCCTGGCCCCGCGATGATGGGGACTACGCCGGCCGGTTCCTCGTGAATCAGGTCCGCGAGCTCGAGCGGGCAGGGGTGGAGGTCGAAGTCCTCGCGCCTGGGCGCGGCTTCAATGACCATGGGCTGGCGTACGGCGCCGGGGTCGTCGCGAATGCGAAGCGGAGGCCGTGGAAGGTGCCGCTTATGTTGTGGAGCATGTTGCGCAGCCTGCGACGTGCCGCCAAGCGCGCCGACGTCGTGCACGCGCACTGGCTCCTGGTGAGCCCGATCGCGGCGCTCGCCGGCAAGCCCTTCGTGCTGACGCTCCACGGCTCGCCGAGCGCGGGGCGCTTCGAGGACCTCGAACTTGCCAAGCGGCACACGCGGATCTTCCACTGGCTCGTCACGCGCCCGCGCGTGGTGATCGGGGTGAGCCAGCCGCTGGCCGATGCTGCAGCCGGGGGCGGGGCAAACGCAGTCGTCATCCCGCACGGCGTACACGTGCCCGAGCCCCGCACCGAGCCGACCGGCACGCCGGTCGTGCTGTTCGCGGGCCGGCTCGCTCCGGAAAAGGGCGTGCACGTGCTCGCCGAGGCGCTCGAGGGGGTCGACGGGATCGAGATGGTCGTCGCCGGCGACGGCCCGCTGAGAGACCTGTTCCCCGACGCGCTCGGGTTCGTGCCGCACGCCGAACTGCACGAGCTCTACGCCAAGGCATCGATGCTGGTGTTGCCGAGCTTCGGAGAGGGCTTCGGTGTGGTCGCCATGGAAGCGATGAGCCATGGCGTGCCGGTGATCGCCTCCACGGCTGGCGGGCTCGGCTGGGTGATCGAGGACGACGTGAGCGGCATCGTGGTCACCCCCGGAGACGTTGAGGGCCTGCGCGCGGCGATCGTCCGGCTGCGCGACGACAGGGATCTGCGAGCCAGATATGGCGCAGGTGGTCGAGAGCGATCGCGCGAGCGCTTCGGCTGGGACGAGGTCAACGCCCGCACGATCGCGGCGTACGAGCAGGCATTGGAACTTGCACGCTAACGGTGATGAATGGTTCGCGCCTGCAGGCGAGTTCGCATGCTCGAGGCGGGAATCGTGTCATCACAAACACGGCTCAAGCGGCGGTGCGTAAGTTCGATACCATCGGCAGTTCCGTGAACCCGGCACCCCACATCGGACTTTAGGATTCCATGACCCGCATTGCACCCATCGCGACGCTTGTTGCCGTCGCC
>JAOPYU010000172.1 GCA_025964455.1 Thermoleophilia bacterium
GACATCGGCGTTGCCCAGGAGGCCAACTTGCCCACGTCCACCCTGGTTGCCTCCGTCAAAACGAGTGGCACTATGAGTGGCACCACGAGTGCCACTCGGGTCGTTGCTGACAACAACTGACATCGCGAATTGCACGCTACAGAGCCAAATATTGGGTCAGCGTGATGCGCTGAAACTCGCTCTCACGGCGGTAGCTCGGGTTCAACTCCCGTACGGAGTACTTGATGAAGCCCTCGCCTCGGCGGGGGCTTTTTCGTGGACGCCAGCATGCGGGCCCTGAGCTGACGCAGCGCGATGCGCCTCCCCGTAGAATTGCACGATGAAGGAACAGTTCCTCGACCATGTGCGCCTGCTGGCAGCACCGCTCGCCGCCGCCGACGATGTGCGGCCCAACGCCCGTGATGACAGTCCGATCGCACGGGCACTCGTGATGTTCGGCTTCCCGATCCTCACCTTGCTGGGGTGGTGGGTCGTCGAGCCGGGCGCCCGCACCGAGTACCTCGCGGCGGTCGCATGGGTGATCGTCATGAACACGATCGGATGGGTCGCACCGATCACGAGCTGGCCGAGGTGGGCTGAGATGTCACTGCCGACCTCGGTCATCGTGGCGCTGTGGGTCATGGCCGCGGCGACCGGCGGTGTCGCGGGTGGGTTCGCGGTGATGATCTTCTCGCCGATCCTCTGGTTCGCGATGTTCGCCGACCCGCGCGACATGGTCATGGCGGTCGCGGTCCTCGGCGCGTGCCTCGTCCTGCCGGCGCAGCGGATCTTCGACGGGTTCCCCGACCAGGGCAACGGGATCCAGCGAGCGGCGTTCCTGATGACGGCTCTCACTTTGATGGCCGGTGCGCGGCCACTGGTCGTGCGGCTGCGACGCAACGAGGCCCTTGCGCGACGCGCGACGACCGCGCTCGAGACGTCCCACACCGCCCTTGCGCACGACCTGCGCACTCCGTTGACCGCGATCTGCGGGCTCGCGACGCTCAGCCAGCAGCGGCTCCGCGACCCCTCGAGCGACGACGTTGCCGCGGCCGTCGAGTACGCCGGCAAGATCGGCGAGCTCGGCTGGCGCGCGGCGAGCATCATCGACGGCGTCATGGAGCTCTCCCGAGCCGGTGAACAGCTGCCGTCGGTCGAGCGCGTGGACGTGGCCGGGGTGCTGTCGCAGCTCGAAGCGGAGATCCCCACGGTCATCGTCGTTCGCGACGAGGTCCCCGGCGAGATCGTCGCGCATCGCCCGAGCATCGAGCGGCTCTTCCGCAACCTGCTCGAGAATGCCGCTCGGCACGGCGTCCGCGACACGCTCAATCCCGCCGTACGGGTCACGGTCACCGGCGGCAGCGTCTCGCGCGGCTGGCGTTTCAGCATCGTCGATGATGGACCGGGGTTCCGGGTCGACGAGGTGGACGGGCTCTTCAGGCGCTGGAGCCGAGGCAGCGACGCGCAGGGGTCGGGGCACGGGCTGGGGCTCGCCATCGCCGCCGCGATCGTGGAGCAGCACGGCGGGAGCATCCACGCCAGCAACGATCCGGCCGGGGGCGCACGCATCGATTTCTCGCTCACCGATGCGCCGAACGTGTCGTCGACGCCCGCGGCCTCCCGGTCAGCGAGCCCTCCGATCGCGGTCGCTCACGGCGGCTGACATCGAGCACCTCCCCGAATGGCGGGGGCACGGCCATGTTCGGGGGAGATCGTCCAGGCGCGTCCCGGTCGACACCATGGATGACCCCGAACGAACGAGCACTCCATGAAGACCGCCGCCCCCATCCTCAAGTGCATCGCCCTCGCCACGCTGAGCCTGGTGGTGACCACCACCGCCTGGGCCGCCACCACGGCCACGATCGTGACCGTCAATCCGCCGGCGAAGGGCCCGCTGGTCGTCCCGACCACGGTGCCGGGCGCGGCGGTCGGCAAGCCAGGCTTCTTCGCCTACCCCGCCAAGCGAGTCGTCGGGCCGCGCGTCCCGCCTGCGACGCCCGCGACCGCGACCCCGGGCCGGATCCTCGTGACCGGCACGATGTCGCCGGTCGTGACGATCGTGAGCTCGTCGGCAGGCACGGTCCAGAAGATCATCATCAACACCGACTCGCGCGACGCCGCGACGCTGCTCTACCAGGTGCGCACGAGCGCGGGACCCGAGGGCCGCACACGCCCGCTCGATGTCCGCACCTGGAAGGTCGCGCGCGCGGCGCTCGCCGTGGCGCGGGTCGGCTCCGGGACCGTCTGGCAGGCCAGCTAGCGCGACGGTGACGCCATAGTGGACTTGACTCGGTGCCATAGTGGCGCCATGATGAGGCCATGGACCTCTCGCCGTACATCGATCGTCTCCGTCGTGACCTCGCCAGAGCCGCCGACGCCGGCGGGGACGACGCTCGCGAGCTCGCCGACCGACTGACGGCCCCGCTCGAGCCGGCCCTCCGGATGCTGCTGCTCGACGCGCTGTCGGCTGCGGCCGACGAGATCACGAGCGACCTCGCCCCCGGCTCCGTGGAGGTCCGCCTGCGCGGAGGCAACCCCGAGTTCGTGGTGACGCCACCCGCTGCGGAGCCGGCCGAGGAGCCATTCGACACTCCGATGGCGCCACCGATCGAGCCCCTCGAGGACGGCGGCGACGGCGCGCTGGCGCGCATCAACCTGCGGCTGCCGGAGCGGCTCAAGTCCGGCGTCGAGCATGCAGCGGGTCGCGAGCGCCTGTCGGTCAACGCATGGCTGGTCCGGCAGCTCGAGAGGGCGCTGACGCCCCATCCGCGACACGGCGCGAGCCGTCGATCCAGCGGACCCGGCCAGGGGTTCACCGGTTGGGTCCAATGACCGCCACCCCGACCCCGCCAGCCACCGTCACGACACAGGAGCACGCCATGCAGACCTTCGAATCCCCCTCGCCGATCACCGCGAAGCTCGAGCTGCAGGTCGGCGTGCTGCGGATCGTGGCGAGCGCTCG